>NZ_JACSLT010000006.1:0-260177 GCF_018618275.1 Exiguobacterium sp. s194
TGTTCCGACTCTCCAACGCCATCCTTAACGTATCGATGACGAGGGGCGTCTGTTGATGATCGTATAGCTTATAGGCAACAATCTCATTGTTGAATAGGTCGATGATCGTGGAGAGGTACTTCGTCGTTCCCCCGTATTGGATGTAGGTGATGTCCGTCACCCACTTCTTATTCGGTCTACTGGCAGTGAAGTCTCGCTTGAGAAGGTCAGGGGCGATGACGATGCTCTCACCCTGAGACTTCCATTTTCGTTTGGGTTTGATCCGACACTGGAGATGGTGCTTCTTCATGATTCTCTGTACGGTGTTCCGGTTTGCTGCCAATTCATAGGTTTGCTCTAACAGGGCCTTTATCTTTCGATGTCCATATCGATAATTTGTAAGCTTACATACTGCGACGATTGTTTGCTCTAGCACCGAAGGGTGCTTCACCGGTTCTCTGGCCCAACGGTAATAGGTTGCCCGTGGCACGTCCAGGACACGTAGGATCGTCGTGATCGTATATTTCCTCTTCAGGAGCTCTACAGTCTTTAGGGCTACTTCTTTCTCAACTCTCTTTCGATCTCCATGAATTTTTTTAAGATTTCGTTCTCCGTCTTCAGGTGAGATAGTTGACGCTCTTTCTTGTCATCCTCGCTGGCGGAATCAGGACCGAGTCCGTAGGTGTATTGCTTCCCGATTGGCTGGTCGAATCGATAGATTTCATTGGACCGATACCATCTCATCCATGTGTGGATTTGGGATTCACTTTTGATTCCGTGTTTCTCCATGATTTCTCTATTCGTCAACTCACCGCTCAGTTTGTCTTTCACCACTGCCCATTTCACTTCACTTGAATATACGTTTTTGCCCACGCAAAAACACCTCCGATGCTAGCACTTTTTTAAAGTGTACCACTGCGAAGGTGTTTTTATATTGTCTCAAAAATTTAGGTTAGCCCAGTTGCCCGTTGCGGCGACACCATCTTTTTACATCAATTTGACCGTGACGAGACACAAGTCATCGTCAATCTCGATTTTAGGGACGAGTTGTTCGGCGACGTGACGCGCGTAGTCAAGCCCGTATGACGCGACGTCCTTCTCGAGCCAGCGGATGCCGTCGTCGATGTCTTTGCTGTAACATTCCATCAATCCATCTGTATACATATGCATCGTCATCCCCGGTTCGATGTCGATGACCTTCGACTCAAAATTCGGCTCCTCGAACATGCCGACCGGGACACCGGTCGTCTCGAGACGGGTCACACCCGAGTCCGACGTCACGATGACCGGCGGATGACCGGCGTTGACGTACTCGATTTGACGCTTCGTCGTGTCGATATAACAATAGACGGCCGTGAAATAGCTCTGCATGTCCTCTCCCGAGAACAAGAACGTCATCTGACGGTTCAACTCACTCATCACATCGACCGGGTATTGTACGTTGCTGACGAGACCGGGCAAAATCGACCGAATCCCCATCGTAATCAACGCCGACGAGACACCATGCCCCATCACGTCGAAGATGATGACCCCATAGCGATCCGGTGCGACCTGGAACCAGGCATACATATCCCCGGCCAGTTTTTTAGACGGCAAGTAGAGGGCCCGGACGTCAATCTCATCGTTGCTGATGGGCGGGGTCAACGCGCTCTGTTGAATCTTTTGTGCGAGATCGAGGTCATACTGGAGCCGCGCCTCATATTTTTTGCGTTCATCGACGGCCGCTTTGTAACGGAGTGCGGAGCGGATGCGCGCGAGCAGTTCCGTGATTTTAATCGGTTTCGTCGTATAGTCAGACGCTTCAGCGTCGAGACCTTCTGCGATTTGCTTTTCCTCGGTGCGACCCGAGACCATAATCACGGGAAGTTCCTCATAGCCGTTCATCTGTCGAATCCGTTTGCACGTCTCGATTCCAGAGATTCCTGGCATCTCGACATCAAGCAGGACAAGGTCGTATAGCGACGGGGCTTGCGGGTCCATCAGGAGCGCGAGCGCATCTTCACCACTCGAGACTGAAATCGTCTCATAATCATGTTGATGCAATAATTGTTCGAGAACCATCGTATTGACCGGTTCGTCGTCCACAATCAAAATCGCCATAGTCATCCCTACTTTCTCTGTCAGTGTTCTTCTGCATATTATTGTATCATATCTAATCGCTTCATTAGGTATTTCAATGCTGTGACAGTTCGAAGTGGTTCAAAGATGGAGAATCTCGTTCGTTTTTGGCATACTGGAAGTACGAAAGCGAGGAATGCCGCATGGGATGGATATTCGCTGTGAGCGGTTTGATTATTTTGCTCGTCTTAATCGCGTCAATCGTTGTCATTCAAAAAGGATATGCCTATAAAGACAACAAGGACGACATCGTGCTCGATTACGATGAAATCAATCGCCGCATCACTGAAGAAGAACAGCAGAAAAAATAGAGCCATCGGCGGATGGCTCTATTTTTTATTTAAATTCGAATCGAAGTGCCCCTTTTTCAAGGTAGAGCGCGGCATCGAACGTCTTGTCCCCTTTTTTGAACGTGTGCACGTTCGATTGCCCGCCGTTAATCATCTGTTTCAGTTCATCTTTGGCAATTCCGACGCCGAGTACTTGTTTCGACATCGTAAACTTGCAACCTTCGCGATAGCCGCTACAACCGATGAATTTCGCATGCTCGACGAGTCCCTTGCCACAGCTCGGGCAGACGCCGAACGATGCTTTCGGCCGCGCCGCCGACTTCTTCCCGAAACGTCGTGCTTCAATCGTATAGCCTTCCGGGTTCGCCGTCTCGACTCGCGCTTTCGCCTCTTCGACGAGATGAATCGACATCTTTTTCGCCTGGTCGATAAATTCGGCGGCCGAAGCCGATGCCTGCCCGATTTCGTTGAGACGTTTCTCCCATTTGGCCGTCATGGCCGGTGAAGCAAGGATACTGTCACCGAGCACGTCAATCAACAAGCGCCCTTTATCGGTCGGGACGAGCTCTTTCTTTTGTAGGTCGACATAGCCCCGCTTCTTCAATCCATCGATAATATTGGCTCGTGTCGCCTCGGTTCCAAGCCCCTCGACTTCTTTCATGATATGAATCAGTTCTTCATCATCGAGCTGCTTACCGGCCACCTTCATCGCCATGATGAGCGCGCCTTCTGTATACCGTTTCGGTGGCTCCGTTTGTTTCGATAATACTTCGACTTTCTTTTCCGTCAACGGCTCCCCGAGTGTGAGCGCCGGGAGTTCGACGTCTTTGGACTTCATCTCGACGACTTGACGATAGCCGGCACTGACGACGACCGTCCCTTTTGCCCGGTACAGGTCGTCGCCGTCCATGAGGTCGACCGTCGTTTTCTCAAGCTTGGCCGGAGGGGCGAACGCCGCAAGAAAGCGACGGTTAATCAAATCGTATAGTTTTGCCTCATCCCCGCTAAGTCGGGCCACATCGCCACACGCCTCGGTCGGGATGATCGCATAGTGATCACTGACCTTTTTCGCGTTGACGTAGCGGCTGTTCCGGGACGGGTTCTCGGTCAACACGTCTTTCAACTCGGCATAGGCCGCCGACTTCAATAGCCTTGCTTTCGTCTGTGGGAACAACGTCGCCTCGTCAGGTGTGACGAAACTTGAGTCAGTCCGCGGATAACTGATCCATCCTTTCGTATATAGCTTTTGAGCGATGTCGAGCGTCTTCTTCGCCCCGAAGCCGAACCGCTTGCCGGCTTCAGCCTGCAAACCCGATAAACTGAACCAGAACGGTGGGTGTTCCGTCTTCTCTTCCTTATCGATCGATTGAACGACCGCTGTTCCGGTCGCCCGGTTGACGACCGCGTCGGCTTGTTCGCGAGTCTTTAGTTTCGTCGTCTTACCGAGCGTGTATTTCGCTTTGAACGTGCCGCGTCCTTTTTGAAGCGTCGCCTCGACCTCAAAATACGGCTCTGGGACGAACTGTTTAATCTCACGTTCGCGATTGACAATCAAAGCGAGCGTCGGAGTCTGGACACGGCCTAGCGAAAACACGTCCTCGATGCCGATCGTCTTCAACAGCGTTGTATACGCTCTTGATGCGTTCATGCCGACGAGCCAGTCGGCACAGGCGCGACTCATTGCTTCGTGATAGTACGGGACCGTCTGGTCGCCTGGTAGCAGTGCGGCGAAACCACGGTCGACCGCCTGCTCGGTCAAACTCGAGATCCATAGGCGCGACAAAGGTTTTTGATTGCCGGCGAGCCGTAAAATGAGACGGACGATGGCTTCTCCTTCCCGCTCGGCATCGGATGCGATGATGACGTCGGTGATGGACCGGTCGTGCAGCCATTTCTTAATCGTCTGGAACGGTTTCGACTTGCCTTTCGAGATGCGATAGTCGAATCGGTCCGGCACGATTGGGAGCGACTCATATTTCCAAGACTTCCATTCCGGCTTATAATGGGACGGTTCTTGCAGCTCGCATAAGTGACCGACCGCCCAGACGACGATGGCGCCTTCTGGGAACCGGGCACATGAAGCGATCTCAATCTCGTCTTTTTTCTTTTTTGATGGATACGGCGCAGCCAGTTTTTGGGCCTGCGACGGTTTCTCCGCAATAATTAATCTCATAGGATCCCTACTTTCACAGTCATCCGAAATCTCGTCGGAACGACACTTTCGAGAAAGAATGTATTTTCTTATCTATTCTATAATATCATTAGAAGAGTATGTACAACATAAAGGGGGATGTCTCTTGTCTTATCTTATCTTATTCGCCGCCGTCTTCTTCTTATCGACGAGCGTCTTGTTCGTCAAATGGACGTCCGCACCGGCCGAGACGGCCGCGTTTTACCGTATGCTGATCACGTGCCTGATGTTGTTGCCCTTCGTCGATTTCAAATCGCTCCTCGGGACACGACTCATGACGCGATATGCCTTGCTCCTCAGCGGGACGTTGCTCGCGTTCCATTTTTGGCTCTGGTTTTTATCGCTCGATTATACAACCGTCGCCAGCTCGACGCTGTTCGTCACTTCGAGCCCGATTTTTGTCTTAATCGGGAACGCCTTGATTTTTAAAAAGAATCCGACCCGGAAAGGGTTAGCCTTCGCGCTCATCGCTGTCTTCGGAGGTATGCTTGTCGCGGCAGGCGACATTCAACTCGGACGTGAAGCGCTGTTCGGGGACTTGCTCGCTTTAATCGCCGCTCTGCTCATCGCCGGCTATTGGCTCGTCGGCCAACACGTCCGGACCGAGATGAACACGAATACATACTCGTTCAGCGTCTATCTCGTCGCAGCGGTCGTCCTCTGTTTCATGCTTCTCGTCCGGGGGACGACGTTCACCGCGTTCGAATCGGTCAACTGGTGGTATTTCCTCGCCCTCGCCTTCTTCCCGACGATTTTAGGACATAACTTGTTCAACTATGCGCTCGCCCGTGTCAGTGCGACCGTTGTCAGCATCACCATCCTTGGCGAGGCATTGTGGGGCATGCTGTTCGGGTTCGTCTTCTTCGACGAGCGTCTCGGCGTGATGCAATGGGTCGGTGCGGCCGTCCTGCTCGGCGGAATTTACTTGTTCCTAAAAGAAGACGCCCGCTCCACAAGAACGGACGTCGCTTCATAAATTGGTTGCTTTCGCTTCGATTTCGTCTTCTGACGGGCGGAATAAGAGCTTGCGATCCCAAACAGCCATCCCGACCGCTGTCAGGAAGGTCATCGCATCAGCGATTGGGAACGCGAGCCAGACACCGAACACGCCGAAGAAGTTCGGCAGGATGAAGACGAGTGGAATCGTATAGAGCGTCTGCCGCGACAGCGACAAGAACATCGCGACCCGAGCCTTCCCGAGCGATTGATAGATGCCGTTGACGAGCATTTGGACGCTCGGGAGGAACGAGACGGCGAACAACACATGAATCGCCGTCACGCCGCCGGCAATCAAGTTGGCGTCGGTTGTGAACATGCGCATCAGTTGTTCCGGAATCAACTGGAGCGTCAACCAGATGATGACGGCGATGGCAATTCCAGCCCGCATTGCCGTCCAAATCGTTTCCCTCATCCGGTCGAATTGTTTGGCGCCGAAATTGTAACCGACAATCGGCTGCATGCCTTGGACAATGCCCATAATCGGCATCCCGACGAGCGCCATGAATTTATTGATAATCGCAAAGATGGCAAGTTCCTCGGTCCCGCCGTACGTTCCGAGCATGACGTTGACCCCGACGAATAAAATCGACTGGGACACCATCATGATGAACGAAGATGAGCCGATCGCCATAATCTCCTTCAATTCGCCGAACCGTAATCGAAACTTCCGCCATTGGAAATCGAGCTCGGTGCGGCGATTTTTTGAGAAGAAGAAACGGAGCATGAGCACAGACCCGACGACTTGAGCGAGCGCCGTCGACCAAGCGGCCCCGTAAATGCCCCAGCCGAACGTGAAGATGAATAGCGGCGTCGTCACCAAGTTGACGACAACGGTCGTGAGCATCACTTTCATCTGATAAGGCGCCTGTCCTTCAGCCCGTACCATCGCGCTCGCCGCGAGTGTGAACATGAAGAACGGAGAGCTAATGAGCACGACCGATAAGTATTGTCGGCTCAGTTCCATGATGGCCGACGTCGCTCCGAACACTTTCAAGATGTCATCCAACATGAAAAAGGCGGAACTGACCGCAAAAGCGGCGAACACACCGACGAGGACGAGCACGTTCAAAAACGTGACGGCGGCACCGGCATCGTCGCCTTTGCCGAGTTTCCTTGAACTGATGGATGCCCCGCCCAAACCGACAGCGCTCGAGACGGCCATAAGAATCATTTGAATCGGAAAGGCGATCCCGATGGCAGCCACGGCAGTCGACCCGATGCCACGGGCGACGAAGATTGTATCAATGATGTTGTACAGTGCCGTCACCAGCATCCCGATCATTGCCGGTAGCGACAGTTTGAACAGCAGGCGTCCGATTGGATCGGTCCGGAGCTGCTCCGTATTCTGATTCATGCTTCCATCCCCTTTGTCGTCTATGTTAACAGGTTAGCAAGATTGGATGGAACGGTCGACTATGTTGTCTTGCCGGATGTGTCAGACCGGGCTCGGCACAGGTGTGTTCACGACGCCGGCTTTTCGCTTGCGCATGATGAAATCGGTCGCGACCGGTTGCTCGACCTTGACACGTACCGTCATCATCGCCTGGTTCGCCGTCTCGAGGCTTTCTCCCGACTCATCGTACAGCTCATCGATGCGCTGCGAGAAACGGACTAAGCCGGGACCGAAGAACTCGACTTCTTCCCCGCGCCGAAAATGGTTTCGTTGCTCGAGTGTCGCTATTTTTGTCGTCGGTTCATACGCGATGACGCGTGCCGCGAATGCATATTGCGGGATGGCGCGCGGCTTACCGAATAGTTGCTCGTTCTCGGTCGGGACGCCGTAATAGAATCCGGTCGCGAGTTCTCGTTGTGCCGCTTTCCAGATTTCTTCTTCCCACGCCGGATTAAACTCGAAGCCCTCGGGGTCATTACAGTACGCGTCGATGACTTGACGATAGACGTTACAAACGGTCGCCACATAGTGAATCGATTTCATCCGTCCCTCAATTTTCAAGCTGTCGACGCCAGCGTCGACCAAGTCCGGAATGTGACGTACCATCGCCAAGTCGACCGAGCTCATCGAGAACGGTTCCTCGTCGCGTGCTGCCATCTCGTCAGTCAACAGTTCGTCCGCCTCAAAGAATCCGTACTTCCAACGGCACGACTGGGCACAGCCACCCCGGTTCGCATCGCGGAGCGCCATATGGTTCGATAAGGTGCAACGTCCCGAGTACGAGATGCACATCGCCCCATGGACGAACGTCTCGATTTCGACATCGACTTGCCGTTTCATCTCTTTGATTTCTTCCATCGATACTTCGCGGGCGAGAACGATTCGCTCCAATCCTTCCTCTTGCCAAAAGCGGAGCGTCTCATAGTTCGTCGCTGACGCCTGCGTCGACAAATGGACCGGAAGTCCCGGCGCATCCGTGAGGCATACCTCAATCATGGCCGGGTCGGACACGATGACGGCATCAATGCCGATATCGCGAAGCTTGCAAAAGAACTCGCCCGCGCCATCGATATCGCCTTCATGGGTCACCATATTCGCGGCGACATACACTTTTGCCCCGCGCGCATGGGCGAACGCGACGCCTTCGGCCATCTCGTCATACCCAAAATTGCCGGCCCGAGAGCGGAGTCCGAACTGTTGTCCCCCGATAAAGACCGCATCGGCCCCATACAAAATCGCCATCTTCAATTTTTCTAAGTTGCCGGCCGGTGCTAATAATTCTGGACGTTTTTTCATCTCAATCCCTCACTTGATCTCTTCTGGATTTCGTAACAATAGTCCCGTCCCGAGCCGGAATTGTTCCGGCTGCAGTTCGGCGAGACGCCGTTCCATGACGAGACGGTCGAATCGACCGTTCAATAAATCTGAGCGGGCCTTATCGAACAAGCGGACGATATCAACGAATGCATCACCCGCGTGCCAACCCTCGAGCTTCCACGTGTGTAGGCCGCCTGTTATTAAAGTGGGCAGTTGTCCCATAAGCGTCAAATCCTCAGAGAACACATGCGTCCCGTTTTCGTCTTCATACACCGGATAGCGGCTGTCCGCATCCGATGGTTCGCTCACATAGTATTCGCGTGCTTCTGCCAACGTGTTCGATCGGCCAATCTCATTGAAGTAGTTCGTCAAGAGCGGACGTTTCGAATGATGGATACACGTCGGTCCGTACACTTGGACTTCGACCGGCAATCCGATTTGCTGTTGAATCAGCCCGAGCTCAGTCAACGTCACTTCACGGGCCGCGATTGCCCCGATTGCATCGCGTTTGCCCCAAAATTGAATGTGTCGGGCCGACGTGACGAGCGTTTGAGCATCATACCAATAGGGGATATTTGCATTACGGATTAAGCGGATGGCGCCCGGGTCACCGGCCGTCACACTGTCAACCCCGATTGTTTTTAAAGCCGATAAATAGTCAGGCAGCGTCTCAATCTGATGATTGTGCATCAAATTATTGACGGCGACGGTCACTTCTTTGCCATAACGGTGGGCAATCGCTGTGACTTCTCGCACAGCCTCCAACGACCAGTCTCCCTTATGGCGTAACCCGTATGTTGCTTCTCCGATATAGATGCGGTCAGAGCCCGCCATAATCAGCGCTTCTGCTTGCTCGACGCCCTGTGCTGTAGTCACTAGCTGTATCATCATCTGGTTTCTTCTCCTCACTTTGTGAGTCTAATCACATATTCTTGCTATACTCTAGCATACGTTTTGACGTCGCGGCCGAGCAGGAATTTAACAACTCGTGAAGAAATCAGTAACAATGTATGACTTTTTATATCGAAGGAGTGGACGATTTTGACAAAAACAGCCTTAATTACTGGAGCCTCGACAGGAATCGGACTCGATCTTGCCGTGTTAGCGGCCCGGGATGGATTTGATTGTATCCTCGTGTCTCGCAACGAGCCTCGGTTGCACGAATTAAAAAAAGTACTGGAGAAACGTTACCGTGTCAGCGTACACGTCTTCGCCCTCGATTTGTCTGAACACCAAGCCGTAAAACGATTGACGAGTGCAATCGCCGATGCCGGACTGACGGTCGACTTTTTAATCAACAATGCCGGTTTCGGAACGGCCGGCGAGTTTATCGAGCTCGATGCCGAGACCGAGGCCGAAGAAGTCCGTTTGAACGTCAACGCCTTGACCGAATTGACGAAAGCTTATTTGCCGGGCATGGTGGAACGGAATCATGGCTATGTGTTGAACGTCGCATCGGTCGCCGCCTTCCAACCTGGTCCGTATATGGCGGTCTACTACGCGACGAAGGCCTACGTGTTATCGCTCACCGAGGCGCTCCATGCCGAAGTGAAAGGAACAGGCGTGCACGTGAGTGTCCTCTGTCCAGGTCCAACCGATACCGGATTCTTCAATCGGGCCGGCAGCGAGATGATGGTGTCAAAAATGCCGTCTCATCTCGTCGCTTTCTTCGGCTATAAAGGCGTCATGACCAACAAACGCGTCATCGTGCCGGGTGTGTCGAACCAACTGCTTGTCGCCGCGGCCAAGCTCATGCCACGCGCAGTCAGCCTTGAGATTTTGCGCCGCTTCCAAAAACCATCAGATGCTGGATCGGAAGACGTCTCGACGATTTAACCCATGTATGCACGTTAAAAAAGGAGGAGGTCCCCCGGGGGACTTCCTCCTGCTTTATGTGATTTGATTATGACCGCGCCAACTGAATCATGCGCCGGATGAGTGTTATGCCCGGAATACACACCATCAGTGTCGTCGCCACGACGACCGACCAAGCCAAGGTGCTTTCGAGGGTGAGCGCCCGTTCCGTCAGCCCGCCGAGGACGCTTCCACCTTGGACGGACAAGACGATCATGAGTGCCGGCCAAACGCTGGCCCCGAGGATACTGAGCATCCCGTAGCGCGTCCGTAGCAGCCGACGTGACATCAAAAACAGATTGAGCCCCATAAACAACAGTCCGATGAAAAGAAACCAACCGATTTCAACCAGATTGACGTATCCGCTCATGCACGTGTCACCTCACTCGTGTGATACCTACTTGTTACCCGTCTTCCCGCACAAATATGCGAACGAACAAGTCATGCAACAAGATGAGGAAGACGGCGTTCCCGATGCCGTGGGCCACATCGAACGGTAGACTGAGCACGAGCAGTTTGACGAAGTCGGCCCCGATGACCTCCGCGAACGAAAGATTGGCCGTCCAGCCGAAGAGAAAACCGGCCCCCAGACCTACTAAAGCTAGGAGCCACCGCGAGTGACGAAGCAGTGGTTTAAGTAAAATGACGACGAGTACGACGAGAAGCCATCCTAAAAATTGAAACAAGACGAACGGACCGAGTCCGAGCAACAGTCCCGATAAAATCGGGACGAACAACGCCAGCATCGCGGCGCTCGTGAACCCGAAATACAAGGCCGTCAACATGAGCAACGCCGTCGACGGTTGCACGTTCGGGATGGCCACGAATAACCAGCGCCCGATGACGGCAAGCGCGAGAATCTGTGTCAGAACGGCAATCGGGATGTCCGTCCGCTCAAATCTTGACATGATTCCCGCCGCAATGATTAGGATGAGGACGTATGTGACCATAGCGCACTCCGTTTCCTATACTCGGCTAAATCGCCATCGAAAACAATCGTACCGTTCGACAGGCAAAGGATGCGGTCTGCCGCCTGAATCAGTTGCTCATCATGCGTCGCACACAAAACATGTGCTGTCATGGCTTTCTCGGTTAACGCTCGTTCAAACTGAGAGCGCTCTTGCTCGGTCAAGCCCACGCTTGGCTCATCCAACAAGAACAGCGAAGCTTCGGAATCGAAGACGGCCTGCAGTTGAGCGACGCGACGATTCGCCGCATGCGGGAACGGGCCGTACTCTTGCTCGGCCGGTAAATAAACCGGCCGCTCGGCCCATTTGACCTTCCCATACAAGGGACGCACGCTTTTGGCAATCAATTCGAGCAACGTCGATTTCCCGCTCCCGTTCGTTCCGATACAGATGGTCAGTCCTGCCTGCTTCGCCTCGTATGACACATGCTCGACCGCATAGGAAGCCTGCAACGGATGGCGATAGGACACGTCCGTCACGACAAGTTGGGGCTGATTCATGGTCGGATTGACGTGAAACGGGTCGGATGGGGTATGTTCGCGCGCCCTGTCCGTGTATGCAATCCGAACGCCGAGCCCGGTCAACCTGCTGAGCAACATCGTCAAATGCTCGACCCGAAACCGATCCAAATGTCGAAACGGCTCGATTAAGACGATCGCCTCGGATGAATCGGCCAGGGCGTGAGCGATTCGGACGAGTTGCCGTTCCCCACTTGAGCACTCGTCGAATCGCTTATGAAATAGATGATCGATTTGAAGAATGGCAGCCAGTTCGGCTCCTCGCAGGGCGTCACTCCCAGAAATGAGCGATGCGACTTTCCCAGCAAGCGGAGTGTCGAGGCGAACGACTCGCGCTTGTTCTTCCCTTACCCACTCCTCGAATTCATCATGTCCGTCTGCCAAGGATAACCAACGCATCGCGCACCCCTCCCTTCGTCAAATATGGATACAGAAGCCAAACGACCGGTGTGACCATACCCGCAATCGCCCCGAAACTAGCGAGGACGAGGCATTGGCCCCAGTCATGTCGTTCGAAGCGTCTCATCCGATTCGTCACATATACCGGCTCGAGGCGTTGGCTGTCGATGCCGACGACGACGGCCTCTTGCCAGTCACGTCGCGGATGACTGGCCAACGATAAACGGACCGCCCGTTCCATCGTCGGGACGAGCGCCCAACCGCCGTACAGCAACCTTGTCGAACGAGGCCATTTGTTCAAGAACGGCAATAAACGCTCGAGGCGCATGAATCGATTGACCCAAATCATACCGAACAAAAAAGTCGCGAGTGGAATCAATTGATTTGTGACACCACCGACCGAAATCCTCCAACCGAGAACGAACGGGGCAAGTGAAATCAATAAGAACGCGAGGATAACACCGAGCATCGCCAGTGGAAACCGTCGTTCCATCAGTAACAAACCGAACAGACCGAGGAGGAGCCAAATCGAGTCATTCAAGTATGTCAACACGTACAAATGGACGAGTAAGAAGAAAAGGAGCGTGACCGGATGTCTGCGCTCCCAATCTGCCTCATTCGAAGAAAGAAATCGCATCTTCTTCGAACCGCCATTGAATGATGTCGGTCGATTCGACTTCTTTGGCTCCGGCGCCTTCATCGCCCGGGCTACCATTGAAGGCGTAAACCCAGCCTGAGGATTGTCCGGCCGACTTCTCTTCAATCCCGTCAACGGCCGTGACATAAGTCATGTCTCCGTCGCCGACCGATTCAATGTCAAGCTCGGTCGCTTCAAGGGCATCGAGTACCGTCGCCCCTTCTTCTAAGCAGACACTCTTCTCATTGAACAGCGTCTCTTCGGTCGCCGCATTGTAAACAGAAATCGTCGGCTCGACATCACAAGCCGCTTCCTCGGTCGATGTCGTATCTCCTCCGCATGCGGTCAAAAGCGGGACAAGTAAACTCATCAGAAGCAATTTTTTCATAAATCAGTCAAATCCTCTCGTTGATGGATAGAGTAGTTGTATAGAATCGTGTATTTCTCACCCGTCGTCCGCCCTTGCTGGCTCAATCCCGACAATTGAATGCTGTTGGCGAGCACCGGCTCGCGTTGCAACCAGAACTTGACGAGGCGATTATCCCGATTGATCATGAGCATCGACTCATTCTCGAACGTGTACATGTCGTACAGCCCATCGAATGAGAACTGGAGGAACGGGGCATCGACTTGTGTCGTGAATTCAGACCAGGCCGGTTTCCGGATCGCGTCGAGCATATGTTCAAAGTCGACGAGTTTCTCGAAGAACGCACTTCCCGAGTCCTTATTCAATTCATCGACTTGACGATACGTCAGCTCGCCCGATTCGTCGTAGTTGATTCGAATCTGTTGATACGAATTTGCGCGTTCGACCATGAGCAAATATTCGAGCGAACGGAGTTCACCGTCCTCGCTGAAAATCATTTTGCTTCGGTCGAGTTTGATGGACTCACTGTTGATTCGGCGCAGAATGTTGTCCGTCATCTCGTCAAACGTCTCGTCTTGAATCGACACCGTTCCAATCTGTTGTGACTCGGCCCGGAATTCGGATTGATCAAAGAGTGGGACGAACAAGAGGACGATGAAGAAAAAGAATCCGACGAGCGCCCCGTACCATTTATAGCGGCTATTGCGTTTCGGGAAGAATAAGAACGACATCAGGAATCCGATTGGAATATGAAAGCCACCAATCGGGAATGAAACGATCCCGAGCAATGAGAAAAATAAAAATTTGATAAGAAAGTTTGGTTCCGGTTCTTTCAGTTGATTTAAGCGTAAACCTAGCAACGTACTGATGACGAAAAAGCCTAGCCATACGTATAGTTGTACTGTCACGTTAATCCCCCACTGTAAACTCGAAGAAGTCAGTCGCTACATGGCTGTCTGGAAACACGGTGCGCACTTCATCCACAAACGCCTCGTCTCGACCTTGATAGCGGGCCGAGATATGCGTGACAATCAAACGGCCAACTTGCGCCGTTTTTGCGAGCGTTGCCGCCTCAACTGTCGTCGAGTGGCCGTATTGACGGGCGAGTTTCGCCTCTGCTTGCATGAACGTCGCTTCATGAACGAGCACGTCGACGCCAGTGGCGAGGATGGCTGCGTTCGGACAAGGGACCGTATCGCCTAGAATCGCCACGACCGGTCCGGGAACCGCGTCAGTGACGTATTCTTTAGAGGCGTACGTTTTCCCTTCAAACTCGAACGTGTCAGACTGCTTGATCGTCCGATAAATCGGTCCGCTCGGGATGCCGAGCGCCTTCACTTTTTCGACGAGCAATGCGCCCGGTCGTTCCGGCGCTTCGATGCGGAATCCATAAGACGGAAAGCGATGTTCAAGCCGTCTGACCGTGACGATGTGCCCGTCCTGTTCGAACGTATCGCCGTCCTCGTACTCGACAATCGTCAAATCATAGCCGAGATAAGAACCGGTTACTTTCATCGTCAACTCGAGCCATTTCTTGATGCCTTTCGGTCCATACAAGGTGAGCGGGCTCGATCCGTCGAGCGCCGAGCGCGTCGACAGAAACCCGGGCAGACCGAAGACGTGATCCCCGTGAAGGTGTGTCACCCAGACGGCTGAGACTTTGCGCGGCTTGACTTTCGTATGCAACATTTGGTGCTGGGTCGCCTCGCCACAATCGATAAGCCACGTCTGTTTCGCAAGCGTAAGTGCCAACCCCGAGACGTTCCGTTGTTTCGACGGCATACCGGAGCCAGTTCCTAAAAATTGTAACTTCATAAATAATATTGTCCTTTCTTGTCGTCCATTCCATGCTATACTGTAGGCAATCGTTGAAAAAGGATGTGATCCGTGATGAAGAAAGTTGAACATTCCGACTCGATCTATCAACAGATCCGGGAACGGGCGACTTCAATGAATCGCAAACACCAACAAGAATTAGGCACCTCAATCCTCATTCACGACATAGCGATGGAACTTCACTGTTCAGACGAACTCGTTTTAGAATCGTTGGAGTTCGCCGCATAATAGCTCGAACACATAGGAAGAGCCGACATCACGTCGGCTCTTTTTCATTTCGTTTTAGGTGTCGCGACGAGCTCGACAATTTGAACGACATATTCAACCAACTTGTACAGTTCGACGAGTGGCATACGCTCGTTCGTCGTATGAATTTCTTCATATCCGACAGCAAGGTTGACGGTCGGAATCCCGCCGCCGGCAATCACGTTGGCGTCCGAACCGCCGCCCGAATGCAAGATTCGAATTGGACGGCCAATCGCTGTCGCGGCTGCTTTCGCCACTTCGACGACTTCGTCCCCTTCTTCGAACTTAAAGCCTGGGTACATGATGTCGATGTCGACTTCCGCACGTCCGCCATGTTCTTCAGCTGCGTCAAGATACGCTTGTTTCATCGCTTCGGCTTGTGCTTCCATTTTTTCATGAATCAATGAACGCGCCTCGGCGAGGACTTCGACGTAGTCGCAGACGATGTTCGTGGCACGGCCGCCTTCGAAGCGTCCGATGTTTGCCGTCGTCTCATCATCGATGCGACCTAACTTCATCTTCGCGATTGCTTTCGCCGCGATTTGAATCGCCGATACACCTTTTTCCGGGGCTACACCGGCATGAGCCGTCTTGCCATAGATTTTGGCGTTCACTTTCGCCTGAGTCGGTGCTGCGACGATAATGTCGCCGACCGGGCCATCCGAATCGAGCGCGAATCCAAACTTCGCATCAATTTTCGAAAGATCGAGCACTTTTGCCCCGACGAGCCCAGATTCTTCTCCGACTGTGATCACGAACTGGATTTGACCGTGTGGAATCGCTTGTTCCGTCAACACGCGAACGAGTTCGATCATCGCCGTCAATCCGGTTTTATCATCCGCCCCGAGGATGGTCGTCCCATCCGTCACGACGTAACCGTCTTGAATACTCGTCTTGATCCCTTTACCAGGTGTGACCGTATCCATATGCGCCGTGAAATAGATCGGGTCGACGCCTTGTTTCGTCGCCGGTAGCGTAATAATCAAGTTGTTACCTGAATGAGCCGTTTTCGTCGACGCATCGTCTTCATAGACGTCGCATCCGAGCTCTGTGAAGACCGCCTTTAAATGCTCACAGATGACTGCTTCTTCTTTCGTCTCTGAGTCGATCCCGACCAGTTGTAAAAATGTGTCAAGCACTCGTTTCTCGTTTACCATGAAAACATCCCTCCATCCAAACATTTCTAGGTTATTATAACAAACTCGTGCCGTTTGCACGAACCTTTTCCATTCTGTACAATGAGGACAAACACATTTGGAGGAACGTCATGAGTAAGAAACAGAAAAAGCGTCAACGCATCATTCAAATCGGTGTCGTCGTCATCGTATCCATCTTTTTATTGAGCACGTTTTTGTCCGGGGTGGCCATGTTCCTGTAACAGCAGGATATACCGCTCTTTTAAAATCAAGTAGCTCTTCACGTCCGACAAAATATTTAATAACGATGAACGTACCTCAAATTCCTCACGCGACGTGGGGAGGGGTACGTTTTTTCGATAATGCTCAATCGTCTCTTCGAGCTCCCGTAGGAACGTCGAAGCGTCGGCCCGTTGGTTGACGTTGTCGCCGACGCGCCGAAGGAACGTCGCGACCGGTTTGGCCTCATTGACGACCATCGTGATCTCCCGTGAGTTCTCGGCGATGCGCTTCAAGATGTCATATTGCCGCTCCCGCATTCGGAAGTACAGGTAATCCATGTCCTCGTTCCGCTTCCCAATCGAGTTCCCCATGCGACGGAGCGCGAGGTCTTTCCCTTGTTTCAAATAATCCCGCGTCTTCAAGAGCATCATCGAATGGTCGTTATAGACGCCCGTCTCGACACAGGCGGCCACATCATAAAAGTGAACGGCGAGGGCCCGGTCGATATTGTCTTTGATGCGCTCGATCTCTTTATCAAGTGTCGGCATATACATGTTGACGACGAGTCCGACCCCGACGCCGATGGCGATCAATAACAGCTCGTTCACGAACAAATCGAGCGAGAACTGCCCTTCCGTATATAGATGGGTCAAGATGACGACACTCGTGATCATGCCGTCCTGCAGTTTGAGCTGTTGAACGAGCGGGATGAACATGACAAAATAAAGTGTGAGCGTCGCCGGTGAATAACCGAGCAAGGTGAACATCAATGCCCCCATGCCGATTGCAATCAGGCTGGCCATGACCCGCTCATAGGAAGCCCGAAACGACTTTTTCCGTGTCTCCTGAATACTGAGGATGGCGATGATGGCTGCGAAGACGTAGTAATCGAGATGAATCGTCTCGGAGATGAGCATGGCGATCCCGGCTGCCGCCGCAGTCTTGAGCGTGCGTGATCCGATTTTCATAAATATCTCCTCCTCTCTCACAAAATTGTTCACTAGTTTGTTCCGTTTGGCAATCCATATGTTTGGAAGTGATCGTATTGAAAAGAAAAAAACGTGGCGTGATTCCCACGCTGCTCACGCTCGCCCTCGCCGTTTTAGGTTTCCTTTGGCTCCAAGACCGTCCGAGCGGCTCGTATACCGTTCAGACCTATGACAGCGGGGACGTCTCGACCCGATCATTTGAGTCACTCGACGAGGCGCGGGCCTATATGGAACGTGGGGGCAACCGGGCCCTGCTCGATGCGTCAGGCGACGTCATCGACTTCATAGGTACCGGTATCGCCGTCACCCCGACCGACCGAATCACGAACTTGTATCAAGACGCCGAGTTTAAGAAACGGCAGTCGTATGTCGCCGGCGGGACCCGCCTCCGTCTCGTGCAGACGGCCGACAAGCATTTGTTGGTGAACATTTCCGGCGCCGACGTCTACGTGAAGCCGGCCGACATGACGCTTTATCCGGACGCCGTCGTCGAGCGTCGCGGCTTCTATCAGATGCGGGACGGACAAGTGTTCCATACCGTCGAGGCGAACGGCAACTTGGCCGGGACGTTCCTCGTCGGACCGGCGCCGCAACAGTCGTCCGACCGCTATTACACGGAGGACGTGCGCGACGTGTTCGATTCGCCATACCAGTTCGCCTCGATCGCGTCGAAGGCACCGTATTCGGCTCGCGAGCTCGACGCCTTCCTCGGCTCACTCGACGACAGCCCGCTCACCGGTAAAGGCGACGCCTTCAAAGATGCCGAGGCAGAGTTCGGCATCAACGCCTTGTTCCTCATGGCCGTCGCCGGACACGAGTCCGGGTTCGGTACGTCAGCCATCGCCCGGGAAAAGAATAACTTGTTCGGCTTCCAAGCGACTGACAACGACCCGAGCGGAAATGCAGCCTCCTACCCGTCTGTCGAGGCGAGCATCGATGCGGCGGCTCGTTTATTCGCCGAAAAGTACGTGACGGGCGCCTATGACCGAGGACCGTTCCCTGGCAATAAACAAGAAGGCGTCAACGTCAATTACGCCTCGGACCCGTATTGGGGCGAGAAAGTCGCCGGGACGATGTATCGCATCGACCGTGAACTCGGATTGACCTATTTAGAGCAGTTGAAGTGATGGCCCAACGGCCGTCACTTTTTTTGCAGGAATCCCCTCTTCGCTGAGCGAATACATAAACTGAACGACCATTCATTCCAAAGGGGGATTTGTATGAAAACGATTTGGATCACAGGTGGCTCATCGGGGATGGGCAAGGCGATGGCGCTAAAATTCAAGACCGAGGGCTGGAACGTCGCCATCAGCGGCCGCAACGAGGAGCGGCTACAAGAAGCGATGGGCGAACTGGAGACCATCGGGGCCGGAGCGGCGATAGCCGTGCAACACGATGTGCGTGACTATGAGGGGTGTGCCGTTGCGCTCGATCAAATCATTGAACGGTTCGGTCCAGTGCACGCGCTCGTTAACAACGCGGCCGGTAATTTCGTCTGCCCGACGCTCGACTTGACGCCGAACGGATGGACGAGCGTCATCGACATCGTCTTGAACGGGACGTTCAACTGCACCCACGTGCTCGGCAAGCATTGGGAACGGGAGCAACTGCGTGACGGCTCCATCATCAACATGGTCGCGTCGTATGCCTGGCAAGCGGGCGCCGGTGTCGCACCGAGCGCGGCCGCCAAGGCCGGTGTGCTCAATTTGACGCGAACGCTCGCCGTCGAATGGGGATATCAGTTCGGGGCGCGTGTGAACGCGATTAGCCCGGGGCCAATCGAGCGGACAGGTGGAGCCGACAAACTAGCCGTCCACGTCAAAGAAGTCGAGCGCATCCGCCGCAATGTGCCGCTCGGACGGTTCGGGACACCGGAAGAGATTGCCGACCTCGCCTTTTGGATGGCGTCGGACGAGATGCGCTATTTGAACGGGGAATGCATTTCCCTCGACGGTGGCCATTGGCTAAATAAACATCCGTTCTAACCAAAAAACGGCCGAGGGATTCCTCGGCCGTTTCATATGTCTTGCCCTGTCCATTCCGCTTCGAACCGGTCCAAAAAAGTAACCATGAACGCGTGGCGGTCCCGGGCGATTCGTCTCGCCCGTTCCATATGCATTTGATTCGCGAGCCGGAGCAACTTCTCCTCGAAATGAGCGATCGCGCTTTTCGAGTCACCCTCGCCGTGGAGGCTATTGCCACGTGCGCCGGCAAATTGGAACGTCCGGGCGATGCCGATTGCCCCAATCGCGTCGAGCCGGTCGGCGTCTTGCAGCATCGCGCTCTCACGTGACGACGGGGACCGTCCTTTTGAAAAGGACGACTCTTCAATCATCGTCAGGACGTGAGCCCGTTGTTCGGGGTCGATCGGTAACGTGTCAAGGTGACGTGCGACGAGACCTTTATCACGTCCAAGCTTCTCATCCTCGACATCATGCAAGAGCGCCGCGAGCGTCAAAGCGAGACCGTCGACCGCTTCGCCTTCCGCGAGATGCGTCGTCAAACGGCGCACGCGGTCGAGATGGGCCATATCATGGCCGGTATGGTCTCCGGCATGCAGCTTCGCCACGTACCGTTCGGTCTCGAGCACCGCTGGATGCATCATCAAATCTCAATCGTCGTGTTCGGCTCAATCAAGAGACCACGTTGGTGCAATTGATCGCAGAACGCCCGTGCGTCTTGTTTGATGGGCGGGAACGTATCAAAATGGATTGGGACGACTCGTTTCGCTTGGAGCCAGTGCGCCGCATCGAGTGCGTCGACCGGTCCCATCGTGAAGTTATCCCCGATCGGGAGGAAGGCGACGTCAATCTCGAAGCGTTCGCCGTACAGTTTCATATCCGAAAATAGCGCCGTGTCCCCGGCGTGGTACACCGTGAGTGCGTTCGTCTCGATGATGAACCCGCCCGGCATTCCCATATAAACCGGGATGTCGCCCATGTCGAGACTCGAGCTATGGAACGCCTGCGTCATCGTGACGCGGCCGAACGCGAACGAATGGCCGCCCCCGATGTTCATGCCGTGGACCGAAAAACCCTTCTTCTCATAATATGTCGCCAGCTCGTGTGTCGCGACGATCGTTGCGCCCGTCTGTTTCGCAATCAATTCGACGTCTTCGATATGGTCAAAATGGGCGTGGGTGAGCAAGATATAGTCTGCTTTGACACTTGCCGGGTCGACGTCCGTATGCGGATTGCTCGTCAGGAACGGGTCGATTAAGACGGAAGTCCCGTCGATATCGAGTTGCACGGTCGCGTGGCCATAGTATGTGATCTTCATTGAAATCCTCCCTTTCTGGTGTCAGATGGATCGTTTCAGTTATAAGACTTTTTCTAAGAAGCGTTTTGCGCGGTCGGTTTGCGGGTTGAGAAGCAAGTCGGCCGGTTTGCCTTCCTCCATCAAGATGCCTTCGTCGAGGAAGAGGACACGGTCCGCCACTTCACGGGCAAAGCCCATCTCGTGCGTGACGACGACCATCGTCATCCCAGACTCGGCGAGCCCTTTCATGACATCGAGCACTTCGTTGACCATCTCTGGGTCGAGCGCTGACGTCGGCTCATCGAACAACATGACGTTCGGCTCCATGGCGAGCGCCCGGGCGATCGCGACACGTTGTTTTTGTCCACCCGACAGTTGACTCGGATAGGCGTCGATTTTCTCGGACAATCCGACCCGTTCGAGGAGCTTTTTCGCCCGTTCAATCGCCTCGGCCTTGCTCACTTTCAAGACGTTGATCGGCGCGTATATCAAATTGTCGAGCACGCTCATATGCGGGAACAAGTTGAACTGTTGAAACACCATCCCGATATTTTGGCGTGCTTTCGAGACGTTCGCCCCTTTTTTCGTGAGCTCATAGCCGGCGACGCTGACCGTTCCAGACGTCGGCACCTCGAGCATGTTCAAGCAACGGAGGAACGTCGATTTCCCCGAACCGGACGGACCGATGACGGCGACGACCTCCCCTTTCTCAATCGATGTCGTAATGCCTTTGAGGACCTCGAGGTCACCAAATTGTTTGTATAAATCGTTTACTTGTATCATCTGCCATCACTCTTTCTAAGCCGTTTTTCTAGACGTTGACCAAGATACGTCAACACCATCACTATTGTAAAGTATATCACACCGGCAAACAGGAGCGGTTCAAAGTAGATCGCCTTTTGCCCACCGACGATTTGCGCCCGGCGCATGATGTCGAGCACACCGACCGTCGAGACGAGCGCCGATTCTTTCGTGAGCGTGATCATCTCGTTGACGAGGGCCGGCAAGATGTTTTTGAACGCCTGCGGCAAGATGATTGATCGCAGTTGTTTGACGTACGGGACGCCAAGGGCATCCGACGCTTCCCACTGGCCTTTATCGACCGCTTGAATCCCGGCCCGAATGATTTCCGAGATATACGCCGCCGAGTTCAGTGAGAAGGCGATGACGGCCGATTGGTATGGCGTCGTGATATATCCGGTCAACTGCGGCAATCCGAAGTGGATGATCGCGAGTTGCAAGATGAGCGGGGTTCCGCGGAACACGGCCGTATAGGCGTGCCCGATGAAGTTGACGAGACGGTTTGGGACGATTTTGAATGTGGCGACGACGACGCCAAGCGTAATCCCGAACAAGGCCGAGACGAGCACGACTTGGAACATGACGGGAATCCCTTCGAGAATATACGGGATAGAATCATAAATCCGACTAAAATCCATTGTGAGTTCCTCCTAAAAAAGGCTGACTGATGCTTTCAGTCAGCCTTCTACAATCTTTATTCAGCTGGTGCAGCTTCTTGTTCGAACCATTTTTGAGCCAACTTCTCGATTTCTCCTGAATCGATCATCTTGTTCAACTCTTCATTGAACTGATCACGGAGCTCGTCGTCCTTACGGAAGGCAGCGGCTGAACCGGCCTCTTCCTCGTCGACGATTTCAAACGTCGTGAGTTCGCTGTCTTGATCGAGATATTTCTTCGCGACCGTGTCCTCGATGACCATCGCATCGATGCGGCCGGTCTTGATTTCTTGAATAATCTCTGGAATCTTGTTCAAGGCGACGATTTCAGCACCCGGGATTTGCTCTTTGGCAATCCCTTCTTGAATCGATCCGAGTTGGACCCCGACTTGTTTCCCGTCCAAGTCCTCAAGCGACTGGATGGCATCCCCTTTTGACAAAATCAAGTTCTTCGCCGTGAAGTAGATGTCTGAGAAATCGGCGTTCTCTTTCCGTTCTTCTGTCGGTGTCATACCCGCCATGACGAAATCGACACGACCGGCGTTGAGCGCCCCGAGCAGGCTCCCGAAGTCCATGTCTTCAATTTTCAATTCGTAGCCCATGTTCTCGGCCACTTGCTTGGCGATATCGATATCGAATCCGACAATCTCATCCCCGTTCGCCGTATCGACGAATTCATATGGGAAGTAGTCCGCACTCGTCCCCATGACGATGACTTTGTCATCTTCATCGGTCGATGTCGAACCTCCTTCGTTCACGTCTGCCCCACAGGCTACAGTAAAAGCGGCTAGGCTTGCGATACATAATGCTAGAAAACCTTTTTTCATGTTCATCGTCCCTTTCTTCAATAGGATGAAATTATCAGAACTTTAACAAAATTATGACATATATGTGAATGTTGCTCAACTGTTCTCTGACTCATCATATGTCCGACTTGTTCTTCAACCACTATATACACATAATTATTACTTGTAAAGTATATTCATGCATAAAATCTAAAAAAAATACGGTCACATTCGCTCGTAAGCAAAATAAGTGACCGTACCATTGTCCCGAGAGCCGTAGGGCTGCACTCGTTTGACCGAAGCGATGGGAATGGCGCTATACACGTGGGGATAGCGTTCCCCGTCCTCGTCAAACTCATAGTGGAGCAGGCTGCCGAGACGTCCGACATGGAACGAGACGAGCACGACTCGCTCCCCATGATAATGTCGACGCACGAATTTCCCGATTTGTTGCGGGGTGCAACAACGAATGTACCCTTCCGTTTGGAGGGTCGGCTCGTTGATCTCGCCGCGCGACAAAGCAATCGTATATTCGGCCTCGCTCATGATTTTGACGACTGGTTCCATCTCATCGATCCCTTCTTAAGGAAAAGCGCAAAGGCAATGCCTCTGCGCTCACTTCTTAGGCGTAGTAAATATCGAACAACGTCTGTAACTGCTCGACGAGCTCTTCGGCCGTTGATGACTCGATTGTGCTCCGTTCGACCATCGTGACGATATTGCCGTCTTCTAACAGCGCGATCGATGGTGACGACGGGGCGTAACCTTCGAAGTATTCACGGGCGCGGTCAGTCGCTTCACGGTCTTGACCCGCGAACACAGTCACGAACTGGTCCGGTTTGACGCCTTCCATCTTATTCACGTACGCTGCTGCCGGACGAGCGATGCCACCGGCACAGCCACATACCGAGTTGACGAGCACGAGCGTTTTGCCTTCTTTCGTTAACGCCGCGTCGACTTCTTCCGGTGTGGTGAGTTCTGTGTAACCTGCAGAGCGTACCTCATTGCGAGCTTGTTCGACTACATCTTGAAAGTATAATTGAAAATCCATATTGTTTCCCCTTTCGACTTGCGTCTGTTCTTTCTTATTTTACGTCTAGTGGATCGGTTAGGACAAGTCTATCGCTCAATTGTCCTTCGAGGAACGGTGTCGCGTTCAACAGCGTCTTGAAGGCCACATAGCGGGCCCGCGCTTCAGCGGTCGCTTCCCGGTTCGTCAAATAGGCCCGGATGAGGATGTTCTTCGGCGTGTGCTCCATATCGATGAACTCGAGGAGTTGCGCCTCATAGCCGACGAGTCCAAGTAATTCGGCCCGAATCGAATCGGTGGCGAGCGCCGCGAACCGTTCTTTGATGAGTCCATGCTGCAACATGACGTCAAGGCTCGGTGCCTCAAGTTGACGGTTCAATTCTTTTTGACAACACGGCACGCTCAAGATGACTTTCGCCCCCCAACGCACGGCCCGAGCGAGCGCCATATCCGTTGCGACGTCGCACGCATGAAGTGTGACGACCATATCGACCGCCGTCTCCCCTTCGAACTCATTGATGTCACCGACGAGGAACTCGAGACGTTCATACCCAAGGTCGCGCGCAATCCCGGCACATTCCTCGATGACTTCTTTCTTCAAATCGAGCCCGGTGATATGGACGTCATAGCCTTTCATCTCATGCAAGAAGTGATAGAGGGCGAACGTCAAATACGACTTCCCGGAGCCGAAATCGAGAATCCGGATGGTCCGGTCGGTCGGTAAATGTTTGATCGAGTCTTCGATAAATTCGAGGAAGCGGTTGATTTGCTTGAACTTGTCATACTTTTGGCGTTTCACTTTCCCATCCTCGGACTGGACGCCGAGTCGGATGAGGAACGGTACCGGCTCATCGAGCGGCAACAGGTACTGCTTCTCGCGGTTATGACTCAGCTTCACTTGTTTGACGGCCGTCTCGCGCTCCTTGAACGTCACTTTGAACTTTTTAGACAGTTGAAAGTGGAACTCGGACGCCTTCAACTGGAACTGTCCTTGGCGGAACGTCTCGAGCAATTCATCGAGTTCGATGACCGCCTCGTCCGGTGTGAGATTTTTATGTTTCATTACCCGTTCAAATTGGTATTCGAATTGTATATGGTACTCGCCTTTCAACAGGACCGGCTTCAATTTGACCCGGCGTAAATCGTTCGACTTTTGACGCGGTTGACTGATTGTCGCTGTGACGAGCTCGTTCTGGCGAATCACATCAGCCAGCCGTTCGGTTAATGCTGTATATTCCACTGCGTTCATCCTTTTTTCAATAGTTTCGAAACTTTTGTTCACGTGTATTCGTACATACTATTACACGAACACGTGCAAACGTCAAAGGAGGATCATTGTATGTTCAAAAAGTTATTATCATCGATTGGAATCGGCGCCGCGACGGTGGATACGCGACTCGAAGAGAGTGCCTGTGTGCCAGGCGGGACACTGAATGGTGTCGTCCATATCAAGGGCGGCAGCACCGAGCAATCGGTCGACCGGATTTACATCTTCTTCAACACGCTCTATAAGCATGAGGTGAACGACAAGACGACGTATTCGACGTTCACGATCGAGAAGATTTTGTTGAACGAAGCGCCGTTCATGATCGATCCCGAAGAAGTGAAGGAAATCCCGTTCACGATTGACGTGCCGTTCAACACGCCGATTTCGGTCAGCCAATCGAAATCGTGGATCGAGACCGGTCTCGATATCGCCCAGGCCGTCGACCCGAAAGACGAGGACTCGATTCTCGTCAAACCGAACCAGGCCCAGCAGGTCGTCCTCGACGTGCTCGACGACATCGGCTTCCGCTTGAAGAAGGCCGATACGGAGATGCTTCCGGCCCGCCATCGTTCCGGCCGTCTCCCGATTGCCCAAGAGCTCGAATACTCGCCGAACGGGACGAGCTACGGACGTAAACTCGATGAGCTCGAAGTCGTCATGCTCCAAACAGAATCGTCGTTAGATTTATTGATTCAAGTCGACAAGAGCGTCCACAATCTCGGCAGCCTGTTCGCCGACTTGACCGGGACCGACGAATCGACACACCGCCTCAGCTACACGAACGCCGAGCTCACTTCGCCCGAACGAATTCGCCGCGATATCGAAGCGTTGATTGAACGTTCCATCTGAACCATGTTGCCACGGACAATTCCGTGGCTTTTTTATTTTCCATATAAAAAATCCTGCCCTCGGTCGAAGGCAGGACGTGAATCAATAGAGCGTATACGTGTCCGGGTCGATGGACTCGAGCGACTGTTTGATCGCCTGCAAGAACTGACCGGCGACGAGACCGTCGAGGACACGGTGGTCGACCGACATGCACAAGTTGACCATGTCACGCGCCGCGAACATCCCGTTCACCCAAACTGGGCGCTTCACGATCGACTCGACCGACAAGATCGCCGCTTGCGGGTAATTCAGAATCGGTGCCGACTGAATCGAACCGAACGCACCCGTATTGTTGATCGTGAACGTGCCGCCCCGCATCTCGTCCGCTTTCAAGCGGTTGCCGCGGGCACGGGCCGCGACGTCTTGAAGTGCGACGGCGAGACCTTTGATGTTCTTCTCGTCCGCGTGCTTGATGACCGGGACGTAGAGGGCGTCGTTCGCCGCGACGGCGACCGATAGATGGATGTCTTGATGGACTTTGATGTGATCGCCCGCCCATTCCGAGTTCATCATCGGATGTTTTTTGAGCGCCTCGATCGCCGCTTTCATAAAGAACGGCATAAACGTCAGTTTGACACCTTCCCGTTTGAAGAACTCGTCTTTCAACTTGGCCCGAGCCGTGACGAGGTTTGTCACATCGACCTCGATCATGAGCCACGCATGCGGGGCCTCATGTTTCGAGCGGACCATGTTGTTGGCAATCGCTTGACGGACACCTGCCGTCGGAATGAATTCGACTCGGTCCGACGACGCGTCGGTTGCCGGCACAGATGGTGACACGGAAGGTGCCGCGGCCGACTCAGGTACGTCGAGCTTCGTTTTTGTCATCGTCTCTTGAAGCGGCACTTGCGTCGCCGCTTCCGGCTTGACCGGACGGCCTTCCGATAAGTAGCGGAGGACATCTTTGCGCGTGATGCGACCACCGAGGCCACTGCCGTCGAGTTCGTTCAAGTCGATCGCGTTCTCATTGGCGAGTCGGATGACGGCCGGCGAGAAACGACCGTTATTCTGTTTTCGTGGCGCGGCCGACGCTGCAGTGACCGCTTGCTTCGTCTCGACCGGGGCCGCTTCGACTTGTGCCGGTTCTGCTACCACTTCTGCTTTCGCTGGCGCCGAATCGGCACCTTCGACTTCCATGACGAGGACCGGTGTGCCGACGGCGACCGTGTCGCCTTCACTGATTAAAATCTGTTTCACGACACCGGCACTCGTCGCCGGAATCTCGGCGGTTACTTTATCGGTCATGACCTCGGCGAGCGGCTCATACTCCTCGACGCGGTCACCTAGTTTGACGAGAAACGTTGTAATCGTCCCCTCGGTCACACTTTCTCCGAGCTGTGGCATTTTAATTGTCTGTTCCATATGACCCCTCCTTAAAAGGCGGCGAGCTGACGTGCCCGCTCCGCGATTTTTTCAGGGGATACGATGAAGAACTTCTCCATCGGTGGTGCATACGGCATCGACGGAACGTCCGGTCCCGCCAGACGCTCGATCGGCGCATCGAGTTCGAACAGCGCTTTCTCCGCGATGATGGCCGCGACTTCCCCGATGATGCTGCCTTCCTTATTGTCCTCGGTGACGAGGAGCACTTTCCCGGTCTTCTTGACGGCTTCGACGATCCCCTCTTGGTCGAGCGGATAGATCGTGCGCAAATCGAGGATGTGCGTGCTGATGCCTTCGGCTTCGAGCGTCTTCGCCGCTTCCTGGGCCATGTGGACGCACAGACCGTACGTGATGATTGTGATGTCGTCACCTTCCCGCTTGACGGCGGCCTTGCCGATTTCGACCGTATAGTCGTCGGTCGGAAGGTCGGCTTTCAAGAGGCGGTACGCCCGTTTATGTTCGAAGAAGAGGACCGGGTCGTTCGAGCGGATGGCTGCCTTGAGCAACCCTTTCGCATCGACCGGGTCAGATGGGATGACGACTTTGAGTCCAGGCGTCGAGTTGAACATCGCCTCGACCGATTGGGAGTGATAGAGTGCGCCATGAATCCCGCCGCCGAACGGTGCACGGATGACCATCGGGCACGTCCAATCGTTATTTGAACGGTAGCGGATTTTTGCCGCTTCGGAGACGATTTGGTTGACCGCTGGCATGATGAAGTCGGCGAATTGCATTTCGGCGATCGGACGCATGCCATACATGGCCGCCCCGATCCCGACACCTGCGATCGCGCTCTCGGCGAGCGGCGCATCGATGACGCGGTCCTCGCCGTACTTCTCAATCAAGCCTTGCGTCGCGCGGAACACACCGCCTCGGACGCCGACATCTTCCCCGAGCACGAAGACGTTCTCATCGCGTTCCATTTCTTCATGGATCGCTTCATTGATCGCTTCAATAAACGTTTTCATCACATTTCCCCCTCGTACACATGGTCCATCGTCGATTCAGGAGACGCATACGGTGCCTTATCGGCGTAAGCAGTCGCCTCATTGACTTCACGATCGACGTTCGCCTCGATCTCTGCGAGTTCTTCCTCGGTCATGACGCCATCTTCAATCAAACGCTTCCGGAACAATTGATTCCCGTCACGATTCTTAAGGTCGGCCAACTCTTCGACCGAGCGATACGCTTTGTCATCGTCATCCGACGAGTGCGGTACGAGACGTTCGACTTCGGCTTCGATGAGCGTCGGGCCTTCGCCGCGAAGGGCGCGGGCGCGGGCTTCTTTCACGGCGACATAAACGGCAATCGGATCTGTCCCATCGACCGTGACGCCTGGCATCCCGTAACCTTTGGCGCGGTCCGATACGCGCTCGCAAGCGAGTTGCTTCGAGAGTGGTACCGAGATGGCGTATTTGTTGTTCTCACAGAACAAAATCACAGGCAACTTATGCACGCCCGCGAAGTTCGCACCTTCGTGGAAGTCACCTTGGTTCGACGAGCCTTCTCCGAACGAGACGAACGTAACGAGCTCTTCTTTTTTCAGTTTGGCGGCGAGCGCCACACCGACCGCATGCGGCACTTGTGTCGTCACCGGAGACGAGCCCGTCACGATGCGATGCTGTTTCGAACCGAAATGGCCCGGCATTTGACGGCCGCCTGAGTTTGGGTCTTCCGCCTTGGCGAACGCCGACAACATTAAATCGCGAGCCGTCTGTCCGAAGTGGAGGACAACGGCGACATCGCGGTAATACGGAAGAATATAGTCCGTCCCTTTTTCGAGCGCGAACGCCGCCCCGACTTGGGCCACCTCTTGTCCTTGACACGAGACGACGAACGGGATTTTTCCGGCACGGTTCAATTTCCACATGCGCTCATCGATTTTACGGGCACGGACCATCGTCTCGTACATCGCACCGAGGTCTTGTTTCGTCAATCCTAATTCCTCATATGAATTCACAGTCATCTGTTCCATTCTGTTTCCTCCTTAGGCGTGAATCGGTAATCCGTCAACGGCCAGTGCCGCTTCTTGGAACGCTTCGCTCAGCGCCGGGTGAGGATGGACGAGTTGGCCCATTTCCCATGCCGTGGCGTTCAAGACGAGAGCGAGTCCGCCTTCTGTGATTAATTCCGTCGCTTTTGGCCCGACGATGTGTACACCGAGCAGGTCGTCCGTCGTCTTGTCCGACACGAGTTTGACGAATCCATCCGCTTGCCCTTCGATACGGGCCTTGCCGAGGCCGTTGAAACGATACGTGCCCGTTTTGACTTCATGCCCGGCTGCTTTGGCACCTTCTTCGGTCATGCCGACCGATGCGACTTCCGGGACCCCATAGACACAACGCGGGATCAAGGCGTAGTCGAGCGGAGTCGGCTCGTGACCGAGAATCGTCTCGACCGCCTTCACACCTTCCGCCGAGGCGACATGGGCGAGTTGAAGCTTGCCGATGCAGTCTCCGATGGCGAAGATGTGACGTTCTTTCGTCCGATACTGTTCATCGACTTGGATGACACCGTTCTCGACGACAATCGACGTGTTCTGTAACCCGAGATGCTCCGTATTGGCGACCCGTCCGACCGAGACGAGTACACACTCGACCGAGATCGTTTCTTCGCCGACCGCGAGCGAGACGGCATCGGTTGCTACTTCTGTACGCTCCGGGTCGACGGTGACGTTCTTCAACACACGGACGCCCCGTTTTTTCAGGAGTCGCTCGACTTCCCGTGACACAGCCTTGTCTTCGAGCGGCAACAGACGCTCCCCGACTTCAATCAGCGTGACCGCGACATCAAGGTCGATGAGCATCGAGGCCCATTCGACACCGATGACCCCACCGCCGACGATGGCGATGGATTCTGGCAACTGTTCGAACTGGAGCAGGTCGTCCGAGTTCAAGATGCGTGTATGGTCACACGGCAGCCCTGGCAATTCGCGCGGAATCGACCCTGTCGCGATGATGAGCTGGTTCGGCAAGATGAGCTCGGACTCCCCGGATTCGTCTTCGACCGCGACCGTTCCCGGCTGCGGCGAGAAGATGCTCGGTCCCAAAATCGATGCCTTTCCGCGAAACACCTCGATTTTACCTTGCTTCATCAGATGCTCAATACCTTTTTCTAGTCCCGCGACCAAGTCGCGTTTGAACGACTGGGCCCGCTCCATGCTGAACGAAACGGATCCCGTCTCAACACCGTACGTGCTCCCGTGTTTTGCCGTCTGATAGACGTGGGCCGCTTTCAACAACGCCTTCGTCGGGATGCAGCCTTTATGTAGACATGTCCCGCCGAGTTTCTCGGCCTCCACGATTGCGACAGTTTTCCCGGCTTGGGCCGCCTTGATGGCTGCGACATATCCGCCAGGACCGCCGCCGATGACGACGATTTCAAATTCTCGTGCCATGTGTATCCCCCTCATATTCTCGAACTGCTTCTTCATGTCGGATGGCCCGGAGTGCGCCTTCGGCGAGTGCCTTCAGCTCATCTTCGCCCGGATAGATGTGAACCGGCGCCAAATAGCCGACGCGCGCACTGATTTGCTCGGTCAGCCAAGTCGAATAGGCGATGCCACCCGTCAACAGAATCGCGTCGACGTCGCCGCGTAGGGTGGCGCCATGTTTGGCGATTTCCTGGGCGACGCGGTATGCCATCGTCTCGTAAAGAAGAGCGGCCTGTTCATCGCCATCTGCCATGCGCTGTTCGATCTCGATCGCGTCGAACGTTCCGAGGTGGGCAAACAGCCCTCCGCGTCCGACGATTTTCTGTTTCATTTCCGACTCTTTATACCTGGTACTATAACATAGTTCTACTACCTGTCCAACAGGAATCGAGCCTGCCCGTTCTGGTGCGAGCGGCCCATCGCCGTCGAGTCCGTTGTTCACATCGATGACGGCGCCTTTGGCGTGGGCACCGACTGTGATACCTCCTCCGAGGTGGGCGATAATCAAGTTGAGCTGTTTGTAATCGCTTCCATTTTCGACTGCGAAACGTTTTGCGACCGCCTTCTGATTCAAGGCGTGAAAGATGCTGCGACGATTGATTTCCGGCATTCCCGTCGCACGCGCGAGCGGGCCGAGCTCATCGACGACGACTGGATCGACGATGAAATTCGGTACCTGAAATAATTCACCGAGTTTATAAGCGAGTAGTCCACCCAAGTTCGAGGCATGCATTCCGAAACGACCGCTCGCTAAATCCTCACGCATGAGCGGATTGACGGCGTACGTCCCCGATGTCATCGGGGCCAGTAATCCCCCGCGACCAACGATTGCGGACAAGTCCTCGCCCGCAATGCCCGTTTCGGCCAATAAGTTCCGCACTTCACGTTCTCGATGCGGGAGTTGCTCCGGAAGTGACAATCCTGTGACGTCGGCCTCGTGACGGACGGTACGAGATAAAATCTCGTCCGCTCCGTCAAACAAGCCGACCTTCGTCGAAGTCGACCCCGGGTTGATGGCGAGAATGAGCTGTCGTGTCATCTCAGCGCCCACCGAGTAAGCTCTTTTCGACTTTCAAGAATTGGCTGCGCGAACGCGACATCATCTGAATCCGCTCCTCTGCCATCTTCTCGGCGGCGACATGCGTCGGTACCCCGTCGCGCTCGGCGATCTCGAAGACGCGCTGCATGTTGTCATAGATGAGTTCGACTTTCTTCATCGCCCGCTCACGGTTATAGCCTTCGAGCTCGTCGGCCACGTTGATGACACCGCCCGCGTTGATGACGAAGTCCGGCGCATACAGAATGCCGCGCTCCTCGAGCACGTCCCCGTGACGATCCTCAGCGAGCTGGTTGTTGGCCGCACCGGCGACGATTTGAGCCTTGAGCATCGGGATCGTCTTGTCATTGATGATCGCACCGAGCGCACACGGGGCGAAGATGTCACAATCGACCGCATAAATCTCGTCCGGTTTGACGACCGTCGCGCCGAAGTCCGTCTCCGCGCGTTTGAGCGCCTCTTCGTTGATGTCGGTGACGACCAAGTGGGCCCCTTCTTCATGTAAGTGACGGCACAAGTTGTAGGCGACGTTGCCGACCCCTTGGACAGCGACTGTCTTGCCGGCGAGCGAATCCGAACCGAACTTCCATTTCGCCGCCGCCTTCATGCCGCGATACACGCCATACGCCGTCACCGGTGATGGGTTGCCGCTCGATCCGAACGCCGGGCTGACGCCGGTCACGTAATCCGTTTCCATGTGGATGAAGTCCATATCGGCGACCGACGTATTGACGTCCTCGGCCGTGATGTAGCGCCCGCTGAGCGATTGCACGTAACGACCGAATGCACGGAACAACGCCTCTGATTTGTCCGTCTTCGCATTGCCGATGATGACGGCCTTCCCGCCACCAAGATTGAGTCCCGCCGCCGCGTTTTTGTACGTCATCCCTTTTGCGAGACGAAGGACGTCCGTGAGCGCTTCTTCTTCCGACGCATAGTTCCACATCCGCAGCCCCCCGAGAGCCGGCCCGAGTGTCGTGTCATGAATGGCGATAATCGCCTTCAGTCCTGACGCCTGGTCTTGGCAAAAGACGATTTGCTCATAGTCCTCGGCCTGCAAGACGTCGAAAATTCGAAAGCGTGGTTCCATGTTTGTTTCCATCATTGATGATTCCTCCATAAAATTTATTTTTTAGCGTGCAAGAGCGCAAATGCGAGTGAGTACAGTTTGGCCTCGGCCGTATCGGCCCGGCTCGTCAAAACGACCGGTGCGGCTGCGCCGACGACGATCGCCGCCACGCTCGCTCCGGCAAAGTACATCATCGACTTATAAAGGACGTTGCCGACCTCTATGTATGGGACGAGCAATAGGTCGGCTTGTCCGGCGACCTCACTCTCGATGCCTTTTTGTTTGGCCGCGATCATGTCGACGGCGTTATCGAGCGCAAGCGGTCCGTCGACAACACATCCTTTGATTTGGCCGCGACGGTTCATTTGGGCGAGCAGCGCCGCGTCTGTCGTGGCGGCCATCTGTGGATTGACCACTTCGACGGCGGCGATGGCAGCGACACGCGGTAGCTCGTACCCGATGTCTGTCATCGCATCGACCGCATTGGCGATGATGTCCACTTTCTCTTCGAGCGTCGGCGCGATATGGATGGCCGCGTCGGTCACACCAATTAGTCGTTCCCGGTTCGGGATTTGAAATAAGGCGATATGGCTGAGCGTCCGGTTCGTCCGGAGTCCTGCCTCTCGGCTGAGCACAGCTTTCATGAACGTCGACGTCGCGACCATTCCTTTCATGAGCACATCCGCTTCTCCTGTCTTGACCGCGAGCGTCGCCCGTTTGGCAATCTCTTTATCGCCTTTGACGTGGATAATATCGACCGCGTGATCTTCGATGCCGTGCTCGTCGCATAATCGTTTAATCTCCCGGGCATCTCCAATCAATTTAAATCGAGATAGACCGTGATCGGTCGCGAGTTTGACGGCGCGAATGACCTCCACATCGGCGGCCCCGGCAATCGAGACGGTGCGCCCGTCCAACTGCTTCGCCTTTTCGAGCATCCGTTCAAAATTCATGCATGTCCCCCCTTGCCTGTCTTCATCTACTAACAAGCAATTTTGTTTCCACTTTTGAAAGCGCTTTAATAGGTCGTAGACTCTGCACTTTTTTGCGTGGTATGAAAAAAAATGCAGGTAATTTATTGCATGCGTTCAAGTTTATTATACAGCGTCCGAATCGAAATGTGTAATCGCCGGGCGGCCTCTGACTTGTTGCCGTCCGCCTCCTCGATGGCCCGTTCAATCAAATCACGCTCATAGCGCGACACGGCATCCTGTAACGACAGCGCGTCGGTCGGTCGGGCCGATGCGACACGCGGTGACAGCTGTAGGTGGTGCGGCGCGATCCACTGCTCGGAACTCGCCATATAGATGATCGCCCGCCCGAGGACATTCTCGAGCTCTCGGACGTTGCCTTTCCAATACTGATTCTTCAACAGCTCGGTCGCCTCGCGGTTCACCCCACGCACGCTGCGGCCGTACTCTTGGTTCAGCTTGCGGACGATGCGTTCGCAGAGTGGCTCGATTTCTTCGAGCCGGTCCCGGAGCGGCGGGATGTGGATCGGCATCCGGTTGATCCGGTAATATAAGTCTTCACGGAACGTGCCGTCCGCCACTTTTTGTTCAAGGTCGGCGTTCGTCGCCGCGATGATGCGGACGTCGACCGGAATCGCATTCGTACCCCCGACCCGCACGATTTCATGCTCCTGCAGGACACGGAGTAGTTTGACTTGGACATCGACCGGCAGTTCGCCGATTTCATCTAAGAAGAGTGAGCCGCCATCGGCCTCTTCGAAATAGCCGACCTTCCCACCACGTTTCGCCCCACTGAATGCGCCGTCCTCGTAGCCGAACAATTCACTCTCGAGGAGCGTCGGGGAGATGGCCGCGCAATTGACGCGGACGAATTTCTTGTATTTGCGCGGGGACTCACCGTGGATGGCGTGGGCGAACAGTTCCTTGCCCGTCCCCGACTCCCCGCGAATAAGGACGGTGACCGGCGTGACCGCGGCGAGGCGGGCCTGTTCGATGACGAAGCGCATCGCGTCGCTCGACGCGATGATGTCGGCGAACTGGTATTTCGCCTCGAGGTTGCGGATGCGTGTCTTCGCTTCTTGCAGCTCGTCACGGAGCGCTCGGATTTGAGACACGTCCCGGATGACACCGACCGACCCGCGCAACTTCCCTTCGACGATAATCGGTTCGGCATTGACGAGAATGTCGCGCCGCGTCGCCCCGATTTGCATCCGGATATCGCGGACTCCTTGCCCGGTCGACAGCACTTTCAAGTGGACACTCTCCTGCATGCCGATGTCGGCCGTCGCCGGCTTGTCGACGACGTCTTCTTTCTTGAATCCCGTCAGTCGCGTATAGGACGGGTTGATTAAAATCGTGTTCCCGTTGTGATCGGCGACCGAGATGGCCTCGCTCGTACAGTCGATAATCGCCTCGAGCATCTGTTGATTTTGCTTCAGCCGTTCGACGACGATGCGGATGAACTCGCCGGGCAAGACGACCGCGTCGGCGAAATGTCCTTTCAATTCATCGAACGTCTCGGAGCGGCCCGTCGTCTCGATTACGAAATCGAGACGCTTGTCGGCACATGCCCGCCAATCCTCCGCCGTCATAATCCCCTGGTTCCGCGCGAGTTGCATCCCTTCGGCCGTCTGTTCCGGGTCGATGACGGCGACGACGGTGACGAGCGGCGAGTCGAGCAACATTTTCAGCACTTCGGTCCCGCCTTTCCCCGCACCGACAATCATCAATCGTTTATTCATTCAGACATCCCCCATTTTTACCGTTCTGCATTCATGCTACTGAACCTGAACTGATTTCGCAACCTCACAAAAAAGGCCGTGTCGAGCTATGTATTTTCTGGTAAACTTATGAGTGTTAAGGAGGAGATCCTATGCGCATCATCGCACTGTTGATCTTAATCATCCCTGGCCTCTTCGGTGTCTATGGCATCAAGTTACTTCGCGACAGTTTCTTCCTCAAGACGAGCGTCCCGTTCTCTTGGATCGAGTCGGTGGCAGCCGCCTCGATGTTACAAGGAACGTTTGGACTGTTGATTGCGATGGGCGGGATCGGTTTCGTGGCAGGTTATATCTTCAATCGTGACAAGAAAACAGGCAAAGTCCCACGAATAGATTCTTGAACACAAAAAAAGGTTCCCTAACTTGACTTCATTTCAAGTGCGGAACCTTTTTATTCGTATTGAATTGTGATCACTACGGATGATCTCCTCTCCTACTTGCTACAATCTTGTGACATGAGGGTCCAATGGTCTTCTTAATGAAGAAGTTTGAAAGAAATTAGTAACTGCCGTCTTGCGTGAACGGAAACGTACCCATTCGAGTTACTAACGATTATTCATCGGGTCATGTCGAACCATCCATCGTGAAGTCGAACGCTTGCCATAAACTGTTCAACGGTTGACAACACTCCTTTTGGTCAACTGAACGATTCGTTTTCCCCGGTCACGGTCCCTAGCTTCGAACTCGATGCCGGAATCGCCTCGCGAATGAGCGTACGTCGCGACCTCTCGTCGGGACGATGACGATTTGAGATGTCGTTCCCACCTCTGAGCTATTGACGGATAGCGGTCCGAGATGATTTCTTGCTCTAACACGTTCCGGAACACGTTAGAAAGCGTTCATCTGACGCTCGTCCAAGTAACTTGGTACACCTTTATTATAACAAGTTCCGCATGATTTGCAAGCGATTTCTTTCACAAAGTAAAAGAAAATCAGGAGGCGGGCCTCCTGATCGATTATTGCTGTTTAAACGATTGATACGTGACGAAATACGAGATGAATTCCGAGTTTTTCGGACTGCGCTCGCGCTCGGGGCGACCGTTGAACATCTCGTGGTCCCGCATCCCGTTCTCCCACGCCGTCTTGATGGCGTGGCGCATCGCCCGCTCGACGCGGGACGAGGTCGTCTCATGCTCTTTCGCGATCATCGGATAGAGCTCCTTCGTAATCAATCCGAGCAGCTCCTGACGCTCTCGGACGTAGACGACGGCTTGGCGGATATATTTGAACCCTTTGATGCGTGGCGAGATGCCGAGTTGTTGCAGCAAGAGCGAGATGTCGAGTTCTTCCGGCGACATCGCTTCGAACTCACGGCTCGAACCGGCAGCGAGTTCGCGGATTTTCGTGATCAATTGTTGAATGTTGAACGGCTTGACCAGAAAGTAAGAAGCGCCGAGTTGAACGGCCTGCTTCGTGACTTCATCTTTCCCGAACGCACTGAGCATAATCACTTCTGGTTTAGCGTGCGCCAATTCCGTCTGTAACCGTTCGAGGACGCCGATGCCGTCTAAGTGAGGCATGATGATGTCGAGCAACAGCACGTCCGGCTGGTGTGTCTTGACGACGTCTAAGCATGCCTCGCCGTCGTAGGCGGTCCCAACGACTTTTAAGTCGTCTTCGGACTCGAGTTGGCGGGTCAACAAATCGACGATTTCTCGATTGTCGTCCGCGATGCATAATGTAATCAATTAAGACACCCCTTCGATAAACTTCCGTTTTAATTGGAGAGACATAGTGAGCAGTTCCTCCACGTGTTGTTTCGTCAATTCCGTCATCTGCGCCCCAGCAATCATCCGTCCGAGCTCATCGACCCGTTCGGCATGCCCGAGCGTCGAGACGTTCGTCTTCGTGCGCTCATCCGTCTCCGTCTTCGTGATATACAAGTGTTGGTCCGCCATGGCGGCCACTTGAGCCAAATGGGTGATGCAGAGCACTTGTGACCCGACCGACAACCGGAAAATCTTCTCGCCCATCGCTTGGGCGACCCGTCCCGACACGCCTGTGTCGACTTCGTCGAAGATGATGGACGCGACACCGACCGTGCGCGAGAAAATCGACTTCAACGCGAGCATGACGCGGGATAGTTCTCCGCCTGAAGCGACTTTGGCGAGCGGCTTGAACGGTTCGCCGACGTTCGTCATCATATAGAACTCGACTTGGTCGAGTCCGTCTGCCTTGAACGGCCCTTCTTTGAACCGGACTTCGAACTGGGTCTTCTCCATATACAATTCCTTCAATTCACGCTGAATCGCTTTCTCGAGCTCGGTCGCCGCTTGTTTGCGGGCCGCCGATAACGCTAGTCCGGTCGTACGCACTTTTTGTTCGAGCTGGGCGAGCCGGTCCGATAGTTCTTGCAAGTGTTCTTCCCGATTCGTCATCGATTTTAACTCGTCGGCGATTTTTTCCCCATACGTGATGACCTCGTCGATCGTGGCCCCGTATTTCCGTTTCAACTGTTGGAACAAGGCGAGCCTCGTCTCAATTTCATCGAGCCGAATCGGATCAAATTCGAGTGAATCGAGCTGATCGCGCAACTGGAATTTGGCGTCCTCGAGCAAGAAATAAGCGTTCGAGATCGTTTCGGCCATCGGCGCGAGCGAAGTCGACAATGAGGAAGCTTCCTCCATCTCGCGCATGGCGATCCCGATTTGATCGAGACCTTTCGCCTCATCCGCGACGGCCTCATACGATAACCGGACGTGCTGATGAATCCGCTCGAAGTTGGCGAGCTCGTTCCGTTCCTCGGTGAGCGCCTGTTCTTCCCCGACCTTCAGTTCGGCCGCCTCAATCTCATTCGTCTGGAACGCGAGCAGGTCCATGCGCTGGGCCAGTTCTTGTTCGCTTTGACTCAATCGTTTCAACTCGTCGGCGACGTTCTTCCAATCGACGTAAGCCTCTCGATAACGTTCGAGGAGCGGGGCGAGCTCGGTTTCGGCAAAACTATCTAAAATGCCGAGATGGTATTCGGCATCCATCAAGTGCTGGTGCTCATGCTGGCCATGAATATCGACGAGCAGCCGTCCGAGCTCGCGAAGCGTCGACAGCGGCATCATCTTGCCGTTGACACGGCAAACACTCTTTCCGCTACTATGTAGGTCGCGGCGCAAAATGACGGTCCCTTCTTCAATCTCGATGCCGTATTGGGTCGCCGCCTCGATGATCGGATGGTCTGGTTCGACGTTGAACAGCCCTTCGATCTCCGCCTTGTCTTGGCCATAGCGGACGAACTCGCTCGAGCCGCGGCCCCCGACGAGCAGGCCGATCGCATCGAGCAAGATTGATTTCCCGGCTCCGGTCTCACCCGTCAATACGGTCATCCCACGTTTGAACGTGATATTCAGTTCATCGATGATCGCAAATTGTTTGATCGATAGTTCTGCTAACATACGATAGTTCACCTCATAACATTCCGAGTAGTCGTTCGATGATTCGCTTTGCCTGGTCTTCGTCGCGGGCGATCATCAGAATCGTATCATCGCCACACACCGTCCCAATCAATTCATCCCATGACAAATGGTCAATCAAGACACCGATTGCATCCGCATTGCCCGGTAATACTTTCATGACGACCAAGTTTTGGGCCGAGTCGACCGAGACGAAACTGTCGCCGAGGATCCGTTTCATCTTGCCGTACGGGTTGAAGCGTTGATCGGCCGGAAGGCTATACTTATAGCGCCCGTCGTTGAGCGGTACTTTCACGAGATGGAGCTCTTTGATGTCCCTTGACACTGTTGCCTGGGTCACTGGATATCCAGAGCGATGCAGCTCGTCGACGAGCTCGTCTTGCGTCTCGATTTCACGGTTTGTCACGATTTCTCGAATCTTAATCAAGCGCTGTCCTTTATTCATACTCGCTGACACCTCATTTTATGTTTCACATACTCAGTATCATTCTAAAGTATTGTCGAAAAAAGGTCTAGCATTCGCAGGATGATTTCCCCAGTCGGTCGCATTCGCGCATGAAAAAGCTGCAGACGAAACGTCTGCAGCTCAAGCGTTCTTCTTTAATTGCGCGTGGGCGGCGTCGATGACCGCGTCCACGTCGATGGCTGGGTCGACACTGCCGACACCGGTGAAACGGGCGAACAATAAGAATTCGATATTCCCATCCCCACCGGTGATCGGTGAAAAGTCGAGTCCCGCGACTTCGAATCCTTCCGAGGCGAAGTAACGGACCATGTCGTCGACGACCCGTTCATGGATGGCGCGGTCCCGGACGATGCCTTTTTTGCCGACATCGGCCTTCCCGGCCTCAAATTGCGGTTTGACGAGCGCCATGACGATACCGTTAGGCTTCAAAATCGTCTTCAACGGCGGAATCATGAGCCGAAGTGAGATGAACGAGACATCGATCGTCGCGAAATCCGGCGTCACCGGGAACTGGTCAGCGGTCGCATGGCGGAAGTTCATCCGCTCCATGACGACGACACGGTCATCGCTCCGAAGTTTCCACGCCAACTGGTTATAGCCGACGTCGACGGCATACATTTGCGTGGCCCCGTTTTGGAGCGCACAATCGGTGAAACCGCCTGTCGATGAGCCGATATCGATGCCGATGTTACCAGCCACATCGAACGGGAAGACTTGGAGCGCTTTTTCAAGCTTCAGTCCGCCCCGTCCGACGTATGGCAACACTTGGCCTTTCACTTCGAGCGGGATGTCGTCGAACACTTTGTCGCCCGCCTTGTCGAGCCGTTCGGTCCCGCTATAGACGAGCCCGGCCATGACAGACCGCTTCGCCTTCTCTCTCGTCTCCGCTAAGCCGCGGTCGACGAGGAGCACATCTAATCTAGTTTTCTTTCGTTTTTCCATAGTTCCTCACACATTCTGTCGATTTGTCACTTGAACGAACTGCTGAACCGAGTCAGCGATTTGCGTCGGACGGAGCCCGATTTCTTCGAGCAGCTGATTGACGCCGCCGTGTTCGATATAGCGGTCCGGAATGCCGAGTCGGAGCACACGCGGGAACTGCCCAGCATCGCTCGCATGTTCGAGCACGCTGCTGCCGAAGCCTCCGGCGAGCGCCGCTTCCTCTAACGTGACGAGCGGGATGCCTTCCGCATATAAAGCGGAGAGCATAACATCGTCGAGCGGTTTAATCGTCCGAGCGTTGATGACGCGGACGCTCACTTGTCCTTCAAGCAGTGCGCGTACTTCGAGCGCGTCTTGCACTTGTGGACCGAACGTCAAGATGGCGACGTCCGTCCCGTCTGCAACCGTCTCCCAGACGTCGAGCGGCAATTCGCGGAGCGTCTCGCTCATCGGTGTGCCGATTCCTTCACCACGCGGGAAGCGGACGGCAATTGGACCATCATCATACTTCAGCGCTGAATAGACAAGATGTTGCAACTCTTCCTCGTCTTTCGCCATCAAGATGCGAATATTCGGGACATGACGCATAAAGGCGATATCGAATACCCCTTGGTGCGTCTCCCCGTCCGCTCCGACGAGACCAGAACGATCGATTGTGAAGACGACGTTCAAGTTTTGACGGCAAATGTCGTGCACGAGCTGATCATAGGCGCGTTGGAAGAACGTCGAATAAATCGAGACGACCGGCTTCAAGCCTTGTGTCGCCTGTCCTCCGGCCAATGTGACCGCATGCTGTTCGGCGATGCCGACGTCAAACATCCGCTCCGGGAATTGCTTGTTGAAGCAATCGAGTTTCGAGCCGACGCTCATCGCGGGTGTGATGAGTGTCACGCGCTCGTCCGTCTCGGCAACTTTCGTGATCGTCTCAGCGACGACCTTCGAATAGCTCGGTCCTTTGACCTTGCCTTTGATGACTTCTCCCGACTCGATTTTATACGGTCCGAGGCCGTGCCACGTTCCGACACCATCGAGTTCGGCCGGGCGATAGCCCTTGCCTTTTTTCGTGATGACGTGGACGATGACCGGTCCATCGATTTTCTTGGCATATTCGAGCGTCTCAAGCAGGTCGCGTAAATCGTGACCGTCTGTCGGTCCGAAGTACGTGAATCCGAGCTCTTCGAAGAACGTCCCCGGGATGAGCGCTGATTTCAACATATCCTTCACACGTTCCCCGCTCCGTTCGAGCGAGTTGCCGACGATCGGGATATGTTTGATGAGCGTCTCGACTTCCTCACGGGCGTGTTTCAGTTTACGAGACGAGCGCATCCGACCGAGCATGTTGTGCAAGGCACCGACGTTCGGGGCGATTGACATCTCATTGTCGTTCAAGATGACGATGACGTTTTGTTTCTCGGCGCCGATATGGTTGAGTGCTTCGAGCGCCATTCCCCCTGTGAGCGCCCCGTCCCCGATGATGGCGATGGCCCGGTCGTTCGCGCGCCCTTTCAATTCGTTCGCGATGGCGATTCCCATCGCGGCCGATAAGGACGTCGAGCTGTGCCCCGTCTCCCAGACGTCATGATCGCTCTCACAACGTTTCGGGAACCCGCATAAGCCGTTGTATTGACGGAGCGTGTCGAACTGACTCGTTCGTCCTGTCAAGATTTTGTGGACGTAGGCTTGATGCCCCACATCCCATACGAGTTGGTCTTTCGGACTGTCAAATACACGGTGCAAGGCAAGCGTCAATTCGACAACCCCTAGGTTTGGTCCCAAGTGCCCTCCCGTTTCAGCCAATTTTTCAATCAAAAACCGTCTGATGTCCGCGCCGAGTGCTTCTAACTCGGGTACCGACATCTTTTTTAAGAATGACGGGTCTTGAATGGATGTCAAGTCCATGATGACCATCCTTTCTCCTGTCTTATTACTGATTCGTACCTTACATTTTACAAGAATGTGTCCATAGATGCTATACATTCACAAAAACAAAGGTGACACGATGTGCTCATCGTGTCACCGAGATTAATGATTGCGCTGCACGACGAAGTCGAGAAGCTCTCGTAAACGGGGGGCCTCGACCGATAGTTCGGCCAATGCGGCCTCACTTTCCATGACTTCCCGTTCGAGCGCTTGCTTCGCCCCATCGAGCCCGAGCAGTTTCGGATACGTCGCTTTATCGTTGCCTTCGTCCGAACCGACCCGCTTCCCGATGAGCGCCTCGTCTCCTTCGACGTCTAAAATATCGTCTTGGATTTGGAAGGCGACACCGAGATGTTTCCCGAAGCGAACGAGCGCCTGTCGGTCCGCCAATGGGGCGTCCGCCAAAATCGCGCCTGCTTCGAGGGCATATACGAGCAGTGCCCCCGTCTTTCGCTCATGAATCGATTGCAAGGTCGACAGCGACACGCCGGCGCGTTTTTCGGCGAGCATGTCATCGAGCTGACCACCGACCATGCCGGCGCTGCCGGCCGCTTCACTGAAGCGGGCGATGAGCGCGACGCTCTTCACTGGTTCGAGCTCCGCATGGGCCAGAATCCGAAACGCGTCCGTCAATAGGGCGTCGCCTGCGAGAATCGCGGTCGCCTCATCGAACTGACGGTGATTCGTCGGACGCCCACGCCTTACGTCGTCATCATCCATCGCCGGAAGGTCGTCGTGGATGAGCGAGTACGTGTGGACCATCTCGAGGGCGACAGCCGCTTCATGACCGAGCGCCCGCGGACGTCCGTATGTATCGAGGACGGCATAAAGGAGAGCCGGACGAATCCGTTTCCCCCCTGCCTCGAGTGAGTACGTCATCGATTGGAACAAACGCTCCGGCATCGACGACGCGTCAATGAGACGGCGTGTCGCCGTCTCGACTTCCTGTTTCCACTCTTGAAGATAGGCTTGCGCGCTCATACGGTGCCACCCTTTTCACGGAGCGTCCCGTCGAGTTCGAGAATCTCGTCCATCTTCTGTTCCGCGGCCGTCAATTTGGCCTGACAGAGTGCCGACAAGCGGACACCTTCCTCATAGAGGGTCATCGCTTCTTCAAGGGCGACTTCTCCTGTCTCGAGTTGCGTCACGATTTCCTCGAGGCGGGCGAGTGCCGCTTCAAACGTCTGTTCTGCTTGTTGTTTCGCCATCATGTCTCTCCTTCACTTCCGCAACGGCTTGGCCATCCCGAAACCGGATTGTCACCAGGCCGTCATGTAGTTGTTTGACATCTTTCACGTACGTCCCATCCTGCTCAATCAACGTATATCCTCGAGCGAGCACGGCGAGAGGACTGACCGCGTTCAAGCGACCGACTTGGGCTGCAAAGCGGTCCGTCGGTCGTTCGAGTGGGCGGATGCGCTTGAGGCGACCGTCGAATTGTCGGTGTGTCTCCTCGTTGCGACGAAGCGTCTGCGCCAGCTTTCGGACATCGAGCTGTTGTCGGGACTGGGCAAGGCGATGTTTGGCATGTGTCACTTGTTTCGTGACACCTTGTTCGAGCCGAATCTCGGCTTGTTCGAACCGCTCCCGCTTTTGTGTGAGCGTGAAGCGGGGCGACTTTAAGCCGTAACTGTTCGTCGCCCGACCGAGCCGTTCCCGAATCGACGACATCTGATTCGTGACGGACCGGGTCAACTGGGCCGTCAACCGTTCGACGTCTTTTCGTTGCGCCTCGATCGTCGCTGTCGCGAGCTCTGCCGCCGCCGTCGGTGTCGCGGCCCGCACGTCGGCGACAAAGTCAGCCAACGTGAAATCGGTCTCGTGCCCGACGGCCGAGATGACAGGAATCCTAGATTCGTGAATCGCTTCGACGACGACGTCCTCGTTGAACGCCCATAACTCTTCAATCGACCCGCCACCTCGGCCGACGATTAACACGTCGCAATCGGTGCGTTCGTTCATCCACCGAATCGCGCTCGCCACTTGCGGGGCGGATTGATCGCCTTGGACGGCGACGGGCGCGAACGTGATGGCCACGTGCGGCGCACGTCGTCTGAGTGTCGTGGCGATATCGTGGAGGGCCGCGCCTTTCGGCGAAGTGATTATCCCGATTCGCTCCGGGAAGGCCGGCAGCGGACGTTTCCGTTCCGCTGCGAACCATCCCTTCGCCTCGAGTTCACGTTTTCGTGCCTCATACCGTTCGAACAAGATCCCGATGCCGTCCTGTCGCATCAGTTCGACGTACAGCTGGATGTCGCCTGTCGACTCGTACATCGTCACGCGGGCGACGACGATCACATTCATCCCGTCTTTCGGTTCGAAGTTGAGCGTCCGGGCGTCACGAGAGAACATGACCGCCTTCATCCGCGACGATTCGTCTTTGAGGGTGAAATAACAGTGCCCGGAGGCGTACCGTTTGAAGTTCGAAATCTCGCCGATGACGGCAAGTTGTTGCAGAATCGGGTCATCGTCGAGCTGTCGCTTCACGTAGCGGACGACTTCGGAAACTTGAATCGGATTAGCCACGAGAGGCGACCTCGACCGTGTTGTGCATGAGCATCGTAATCGTCATCGGGCCGACACCACCTGGAACAGGGGTGATGGCGCTCGCGACATCACGGACACCTGCAAAGTCGACGTCCCCGACGAGACGACTGTCGACGCGGTTGACACCGACATCGATGACGATCGCCCCAGGTTTGACCATGTCAGCTGTGACTAGACCGGCCCGACCGACGGCGACAATCAAAATATCGGCCTGCCGTGTCATCGCCCCGAGATCATTCGTCTTCGAATGGCAGTAGGTCACGGTCGCGGATTCGTTCAAGAACAGCATCCCGACCGGTTTCCCGACGATTTGGCTGCGACCGACGACGACGACGTGCTTGCCGACCAAGTCGGTCTGCGTCTTGACGAGGTGCAGAATCCCGTGCGGTGTACATGGCAATAGCGTCTCGAGACCGAGCATCATCTTCCCGACGTTCGTCGGATGGAACCCATCCACGTCTTTGTCCGGTGAGATGCGCATAATGACGCGATTCTCATCGATATGCTTCGGCAACGGCAACTGCACGAGAATACCGTGCAACTCGTCGTCCGCGTTCATCGAATCAATCAGTTCGAGCACTTCACGTTCTGAAATCGTGTCATCGAAGCGAATCACTTGCGAATCGATGCCGATGTCAGCCGCTGCCCGTTCTTTCCCCCGGACGTAGCTGTGGCTCGCCGGATCATCTCCGATTAAAATGACTTTCAGTTTCGGTACGATGCCGCGTGCGCGCAGCGCACTGACCCGTTCCTTTAACGTCTCCCGATATGATGCTGCGATTTGTTTCCCGTCGATCACTACTGCCATCTCTCTCATCCCCCGTTGTCTTAGGTTTCTCTGTAGTTGGTGTGGTGTCTTCTCTATTTGTTTAACAGACCGTAATGCTTGTCTTCGCTTACGCTTTGATGATGTTACCGAGCACGCCGTTGACGAGCTTGGCCGCTTCTTCATCGGCGAATGATTTGGCGAGTTCGACCGCCTCGTTGATCGTCACTTTGTCCGGAATCGTCTCGACGTAGAGCAACTCGTACGTCGCCATGCGAAGAATCGTCCGCTCGACATTTCCGAGACGATCGAGTCTCCAGTTTTTCAAGTTTTCGATGAGCAATTCGTCAATCTCATCTTTCTTTTCTAACGTCTCAACGACGAGTTGTTCGTAGAATGGATCCGACTCCATGCCATCGAGGGCAAATTCGATGGCCTCGTCTACCTCAAGTTTTGATACTTCGATTTGAAAAAGCGTTTGAATCGCTTTTTCCCGTGCTTCATGACGTTTCATTCAGATACTCTCCTTTTGCATGCTTTCATTGTGATAGTTTAGCATAAAGCCTCCATAAATTCAGTACAAAAAACCAGGAAGCCCAAATAATGTTCGGACTTCCTGGTCAAGGTCATTTCGTGAGCGTCATTTCTTTTTCGACAAATTTCGTGTCGAACGCCCCTGTTCGAAAACGTTCATGGGCCATGACTTGTTGATGGAACGGGATCGTCGTGTGGATGCCCGATACGGTGAACTCGTCGAGGGCGCGAAGCATCTTCGCGATCGCCTCTTCCCGAGTCGGGGCATGGACGATCAGCTTCGCCACCATCGAATCATAGAACGGCGGGATGACGGCACCGGCATAGAGACCGCTGTCGACCCGGACGCCCATGCCGCCAGGAACGATATACTGATCGATTTTCCCGGCCATCGGACGGAAATCTGCAAACGGATCTTCCGCATTGATGCGACATTCGATCGAGTGACCACTAAATTTGATGTCCGCCTGGCTGATGGCAAGCGGATGGCCAAGCGCGACTTCGAGTTGTGCTTGGACGAGATCGAAGCCGGTGATCATTTCGGTGACCGGGTGTTCGACTTGGATTCGCGTGTTCATCTCCATGAAGTAAAACTCGTTCACTTCCGGTACGTAAATGAACTCGATTGTACCCGCACCCGAATACTGAATCGCTTTGGCCGCTTTCACGGCTGCGTCGCCCATCGCTTGACGGGTCGTCTCATCGATTGCCGGAGACGGTGCTTCCTCGACCAACTTCTGCATCCGGCGCTGAATCGTACAGTCCCGCTCCCCGAGGTGGATGACGTTGCCGTATTGATCGGCGAGCACTTGTACCTCGACGTGGCGGAACGACTCAATGTATTTCTCCAAATAGACGTCGCCGTTGCCGAACGCCTGCTTCGCTTCTTTACGTGTGTCGGTGAGCCCTTTCACGAGCTCAGACTCGTCGAAGGCGACACGGATTCCACGTCCTCCGCCTCCGGCCGTCGCCTTGATGATGACCGGATATCCAATCTCGCGGGCGAGTTCGATTGCTTCCTCGTCGGTGACGACACCACTCGACCCCGGGACGACCGGAACGCCCGATTCGATCATCGTTCGCTTCGCCTCGTCCTTGATGCCCATCTTCCGAATCGCATAGCTACTCGGTCCGACGAACTGGATGCCGCACGCCTCGCTCATTTCGGCGAACTCGGCGTTCTCGGCCAAGAAACCATAACCTGGATGAATCATCGTCGCATCGACCGCGCACGCGACCGACAAGATATTCGGGATATTCAAATATGAGTCTTTCGACGGGTTCGGTCCGATGCAGTATGCCTCATCGGCCAGACTGACGTGCAGCGCCTCGCGGTCCGCTTCCGAGAAGACGGCGACCGTCGGGATATTCAACTCTTTCGCGGCCCGGATGATGCGGACCGCAATCTCTCCACGGTTAGCAATGAGTAGTTTCATACATACCTCACTTCACGCTGAAGAGCGCTTGGCCGTATTCGACTAAATCGCCATCTGCGACGAGGATCTCGACGATCTCCCCGCTGATTTCCGTCTCGACATCATTGAACAATTTCATCGCTTCTAAAATACAGACGACCTGTCCGGCTTCGACGCGGTCGCCGACTTGAACGTAAGCGTCTTTGTCCGGTGCCGGACGCGAATAGAACGTCCCGACCATCGGTGACGTGATCGTGCGCAAGTTGCTCGGCGCAGGTGTTGGTGCCGCTTCTTGTTCTGTCTCGACGACTGGCGCAGGTGCTGCGACCGGGGCCGCGTGCACGATCGGTGTATGAGTAGCGGCGAATTGTGGGGCCGCTTCTTTTTTCAATGAAAGTTTAAACTCCGGCGTCTCGAGTTCCATCTCGTGAACGGACGTCTGATCGAGTAATGTGATCAGCTCTTTAATGTGTTCGATTTGCATGAAATAACCCCCTGTTTATACCTGGTACTAATCTCTACTCTACTATAACTGGTCAGACCAGTGAATGCAACGACAAAAAAAGGGCCCATTCCGAAGAATGGACACCCTTGGTTTACCCGTTATAGCGGCCCGTGAACTCGCCTGTGCGCGTGTCGACCGTTACTTTTTCGCCTGGCTCGATGAAGAGCGGCACTTGAATGATGTGGCCCGTTTCGACCGTCGCGTTTTTCTTCACGTTCGATGCCGTGTCGCCTTTGACGCCTGGATCGGCTTCGACAATCGTTAAGACGACCGTCGTCGGAAGCTCGATTCCGAGAATCTCACCGTCGTAGTCAGCGATACTTACTTCCATGTTCTCGAGCATGTACGGGAGCGCCGCTTTCACTTGCTCGCCCGTCAATTCGAGCTGTTCATACGACTCTGTGTCCATGAACACGTACGTATCGCCCATCGGATAGAGGTACTGCATGCGTTTCCGTTCGATGTGCGCACGTTCGATGCGCTCGCCACCACGGAACGTCGTCTCTTGAATCGCGCCTGTGCGCAAGTTACGCATTTTCGTGCGGACGAAGGCCGCGCCTTTACCTGGCTTGACGTGTTGGAATTCGATGACTTGCCAAATCGAACCGTCAGACGTCTTGACCGTTAAGCCTGTTTTTAAATCGTTTACTGATACCATGTTGATTTCCTCCTAAAATGAGCTGAGACTCAAGCCTCAATCGTAATTAACTCTTTTGGCGACTGCGTGAGACGGATGTTCCCCGTCTCCGTGACGACCACGTCATCCTCGATGCGGCAACCGCCGATCCCGGCGATATAGATACCCGGTTCGATCGTGACGACCATCCCCGGCTCGAGCACCGTCTCCGAACGGAATGACAAGCCTGGTGCCTCATGCACTTCCATGCCGAGACCGTGGCCTGTCGAATGTCCGAAGTACTCACCGTAGCCCGCATCTTTAATCACGTCACGCGTCAATGCGTCCGCCTCGATTCCCGTGATGCCAGCTTTCGTGCCCTCGACACCTGCGAGTTGAGCCCGGAGCACCGTATCGTAAATCGTGCGCAACTCGTCCGAGATGTCCCCGATAGCGAGCGTACGTGTGATATCCGAGCAGTATCCTTGATAGTAGGCACCGAAATCGAGCGTCACGAGTTCTCCCGCCTCGATGACCTTGTCGCTGGCCACACCGTGCGGCAATGCCGAACGATGCCCTGACGCAACGATCATATCGAACGAAGATGAGTCCGCACCTTGGGCCCGCATGAACATTTCCAGTTCATTCGCGACTTCTTTTTCAGTCCGCCCTGGACGGATGAACGTCTGGATGTGCGCAAACGCCGCGTCCGCAATCGCCGCGGCTTCCTTCATTATCTTAATCTCTGACTCATCCTTAATCAAGCGTAGCTTTTCGACGATACCTGACGTCTCGACGAGCTCGGCTGCGACTTCTTTTTCATACGTCCGGAACTGGCCGACCGTCATGTCATCTTGTTCGATGCCGAGGCGCTTCACCGCTTGCTCTGTCACGACTTCCGCCACCGACTTGATGAGCGACGTCTTATGCTCGATGATGTCGAAGCCTTTTACTTGGCTAGCGGCTTGTTCCGTGTAGCGGAAATCCGTGATGAAGCTCGCCGACTGCGCCGTGATTACGAGGACACCGCTCGACCCGGTGAAACCAGATAAGTAGCGGATGTTTTCCCGTTTCGTCACGAGCAATCCGTCGATGCCGTTCGCTTCTAGCTGACCTTGCAGTTTGTTGACCCGTTCAATCATGTCGATTCCTCCAATGTACGAGCAATGCCTGCAACGCGAGCGTATAGCTCGTCAGGCCGAAACCGCTGATGACACCGAGACAAACGGCGGCAAGTTTCGACTCATGACGAAACGACTCCCGTGCATGCACGTTCGAGATATGTACTTCGACGACCGGGGCTTTGATGGCGGCGATGGCATCACGGAGCGCAATCGACGTATGCGTGTACGCCCCCGCATTAAAGATGACCCCCGCATAATCGTACGCTTCATGGAGCGCGTCAATCAGTTCGCCTTCATGGTTGGATTGGACGAACGTCAACTGAACATCCTCCGGGGCGGCGAGCAATAGCTCCGCCGTCAATCCCTTCAACGAGACGTCCCCGTATACGTCCGGTTCCCGCTTCCCGAGCAGATTCAAATTCGGTCCATTTAAGACGAGTATATGCACAAGTCTTCCCCCCTGTTCGTCAAGTCGCCTCTATTGTAACAAATTTAACGGTTCGTGCGACAATCGACGTTCGTGAGGTTTCGTTTTTTACGTGAATCACGGTATAATTCAACTATATAACTGTAGGAATCGAGGAAATGACATGAAAACTAAACCAATGATTCCCGTCGGTGGCCAGGCGCTCGTGGAAGGCGTCATGTTTCAAGGACGCGCCGAGAGCGCTTCGGCGATTCGACGGAAAGACGGGTCTATCGAGACGTTCCAGCAGCCCCGCATTCTCGTCCCGTGGGTCCAATCGTTAAAAAAAATCCCATTCCTGCGTGGTGTGGTCGCGCTATACGAATCACTCAAAAATGGTTCGGCACATATGACGTTCGCAAGCGATCGTTATGACGTCGACCCGAGTGAGGACGAGGCAACGAAACCAGAAGAGAAAAAACAGAACATCTTGATGGTCGTCATGATCGCCATCGTCGGCGTCATCTCATACGTGTTCGGGAAGCTGATTTTCAACGTCACCCCGGCCCTTCTCGCCGCCATGTTCCAAAGCGTGCCCGCATTGTCCGGTCATGTGATTCAAAACCTCCTCGAAGGGGGAATAAAATTAGTATTGTTGCTCAGTTACCTTTATTTGATTTCCTTGACGCCACTTATCCGGCGCGTGTTCCAATATCACGGGGCCGAGCACAAGGTGATCAACTGTTATGAGTCCGGACGACCGATTACCGTCGATAACGTTCGGGCAAGCTCACGCCTCCACTATCGCTGTGGATCGAGTTTCATCCTATTCACCGTTTTCGTCGGCATCGGCGTTTACATGATCGTCCCGATCGACCCCCTCTGGGTCCGACTCGTCAGCCGCATCGCTTTGTTGCCAGTGGTCATCGGCATCTCGTTCGAGGTGCTCCAATTCACAAACCGCTTCCGTGAACATCGCTTCTTGTCCGTTCTCGGCAAGCCTGGATTGTCTTTACAATTGTTGACGACGCGCGAACCGAATGACGAACAAATCCGTGTCGCCATCGAGGCGTTCGAGACATGGGAACGTTCAGAACTAGGTCAACCGGCCGTGCAAAGAGAGGGATAAAGAGGAGGAAAGCACCATGATCAGACAAAGAATCGGCTCGACCGCAGCCACGATCGTGTTCATCTTAGGCTTCATCGGTGTCGGACATATGCTCGCGACCGACCCTGGTCGATTGTTCAGACAGTTGCTCTTCATCGGGATTTTCGGGTTGATTTTCTATGTGATTTATCGAGTGTTCATGGCGCCGAAAATTTCGGCTGAGGATATGCGTTACCGGAAGACCGCTCAAGCCTCGAAAAAACGAATGCAACGCCCAGGTGCGAATCCGAAAGTCAAGCCGTCCACTGCGGCCAAGAAGAAAGTGAAACCCAGTTCGAACGTGACGAAACTGTCGAAGCGTCCGACCCGCTCGGCGCATCGCAGTGACGCCCCTCACTTGACCGTCATCGAAGGCAAGAAAGGCAAGAAGAAAAAGAAAGCCAATATGTGAAAACGAACCAGGCCATATCCGGCCTGGTTCGTTTTTCATTCTGTCTCGACGAAGCCGATGTACGGCAGATTGCGGTACTGTTCGGCATAATCGATGCCATACCCGATGACGAATTCATCTGGAATCTCGAAACCGACATAATCCGCATCCAACGTGACGAGCCGGCGGGCCGGTTTATCGAGAAGTGTACAAATCTTCAATTCTCCCGGTTGATGTAACGTCATGTGCTGGCATAAGAATTTGAGCGTCTGTCCCGTATCGATGATGTCCTCGATGATGACGACGTACTTTCCTTCGACATCGAGATCTAAATCTTTACGGAGTTGGACGTTCCCACTCGAGACCGATTTCTTCCCGTATGACGACGTCGCGACCGTGTCGAGTTGGACACTGCCCGTCATCTCGCGCATCAAGTCGGCTGCGAAGACGAGCGACCCTTTTAAGACGGCCACGAGGACGATCGGTGTCCCTGCCGCATCGCGTTCGATTTGTTGGGCGAGTTCCGCCACACGTTGTTTAATCTGCGCTTCGTCAAACAGTTTCCCTTTGATTTGAATATCCATAATGTCGGCGATTGTTCGCCGTCACCCCCTTATCTTTCTTACCAGCACCCATTCTATCATAAAAACGGCTTAAAAATAGACTTTACTTGAAAAATATGAAGTCATCGTTCGGTTTTAGGTTAGATTTACGTAAAAAACGACCGTTTCCGATTCGATTCATCGGTCGCGGTCGTTTACATTCACTCGTCTTCAGAGCGGTTCACCTCTTGAAACGCACGAAACTGTGCCATTAGTTCCGGTTTGTCTTCGAAAAATTCGACGAATTGGGTCATACAGTCGAGCGTATTTGAGCTTAAGTGGTGCTCAATCCCTTCGACATCCTCATAGACGTGAGCTTCGTCGACGCCAATCAAGCGTAGAAATGACTCGAGCATCGCATGCCGTTCGACAAGCCGTTTCCCGATTTTCTGGCCTTTGTTCGTCAGCATGAGACCTCTATATTTCTCATAAATCAAATAGTCTTCCCGGTCGAGCTTTTGCACCATTTTCGTGACAGAGGAGGGATGCACCCCTAAATGTTCGGCGATATCGGATACGCGAGCGTATCCTTTCTCCACCATCAGCAAATAAATTCGTTCTAAGTAATCTTCCATACTCGGTGTCGGCATGGGCATAGCCTCCCCTTATGTTCCGTTCTGCAATCTCTATTTTAACGCAACAATTTAGAAACCGAAAGCAGAACGGGGAAATCCATCAGTCAATCATTGTCTCATGACCTTAAATTCTTTATAATGGATGTTGGTGAAACTTAATAGAGAAAGGGAGAACATCAATGGGAATCGAAACTATCCTCGTCATCATCCTATGGGCTGCGCTCATCGCATACATCGTCTGGCGTTTCTTGCCGGCTCGCGGTTTGAAGAAAATGAAGCAAGAAGAGTTCCGTGCATCGCTCCGTAAAGGTCAATTGATCGACGTCCGTGAACCGAACGAGTACAAGGGAGGCCACATCGTCGGCGCCCGTAACATCCCGGTCGGACAAATGAAACTGCGCATGAAAGAACTTCGCAAAGATCAACCGATCCTCATGTATTGCCAAGGCAAGTCACGTACGAACCAAGCGGCCAAGCTGCTCATGAAAAATGGTTATACGGACATCTACATGCTCGACGGCGGCTTCAAAAACTGGAAAGGGAAAGTCAAAAAAGACTGACCCGCTCACTACGTCCACTCCTTCTAGCGGAGATGGACGTTTTTTTGCGCCAAAAAACCCGCTCGCTTATAGCGAACGGGTTCGTTTTCAATTGATGGACGACGGTTGGCGTCGTTCGTATTTGAGCACCGGCTTGCGAGCAGCGAGCGTCTCGTCGAGTCGTTTGACGACCGTGGTATGCGGGGCCGTCTGAACGATTTCCGGATTCTCTTCTGCCTCTTTGACGATTTGGAGCATCGCGTCGCAGAATGCGTCGAGCGTCTCTTTCGATTCCGTCTCCGTCGGTTCGACCATGATGCACTCCTCGACGTTGAGCGGGAAGTAAATCGTCGGCGGATGGTAGCCGAAATCGAGCAATCGTTTGGCGATATCGAGCGTACGCACGCCGAGCGCTTTTTGACGTTTTCCAGACAAGACGAACTCATGCTTGCAGAACGTATCGTACGGCACATCGAACGCATCTTTCAAGCGGGCGAACATATAGTTGGCGTTCAATACCGCTTCGCGTGAGACGCGCGTCAACCCTTCCGCGCCCATCGTCTTGATGTAGCTGTAGGCACGGACGTTAATCCCGAAGTTGCCATAGAACGGTTTGATGCGGCCAATCGATTGCGGACGATCATAATCGAGCGTGAAGCCCGTTTCGGCACGGCGCGCAATCGGCGTCGGCAAATACGGAATCAAGTCGCGCTTCACTCCGACCGGTCCAGATCCTGGACCGCCACCACCGTGCGGGCCCGTGAACGTCTTATGCAAGTTCAAGTGGACGACGTCGAAGCCCATATCCCCAGGACGGGCGATCCCTAAAATCGCATTCGAGTTGGCTCCGTCGTAATAAAGTTTGCCGCCGGCCTCGTGGACGACTTTGGCAATCTCCAAAATGTCGGCCTCGAACAAACCAAGTGTATTCGGGTTCGTCAGCATGAGCGCTGCCGTATCGGCCCCGACTTTTGACTTCAAGTCTTCCAAATCGACGAGCCCACGCTCATCTGATTTGACGGTCACCGTCTCGAAACCGGCGACGACGGCCGAGGCCGGGTTCGTTCCGTGTGCCGAATCCGGCACGAGTACTTTTGTCCGTTCCATATCACCGTTGTGATGGTGGAACGCCTTGATGAGCATGAGACCGGTCCATTCTCCATGGGCCCCGGCTGCCGGTTGAAGCGTCACTTCGTCCATGCCGGTGATTTCGGCAAGTTGTTCTTGCAGGTCGACCATGAGCTCGAGCGCCCCTTGAATCGACTCGACCGGCTGCAACGGGTGGATATGGGCGAAGCCAGGGAGGCGGGCCATATCTTCATTCACTTTCGGGTTATATTTCATCGTGCACGAGCCGAGCGGATAGAAGCCGGAATCGACACCGTGGTTGCGTGTCGACAGCGACGTATAATGGCGGACGACATCAAGTTCCGATACTTCCGGAAGCTCGGCCGCTTCTTGACGGATCATCGAAGCCGGTAAGAGCGTGTCCAAATCGACTTCCGGCACGGTCGGTGTCGGCAAGTTATAGCCCGTTCGTCCTGCACGTGACACTTCGAAAATTAATGTTTGTTCGTGTTGCATCACTTCATCCCCCCAACCACTTCAACAAATTGATCGATTTCTTCTTTCGTCCGAAGCTCCGTCGCACAGAGCAACATTTGCGTCTGCCGTTCTGTCTCATACGAGCCGAGTGGCAAGCCGCCGATGATGCCGGCCTCGAGCAGATGACGCGACACATCTTCCGCATCGACTCCGAAGTCGACGACGAACTCATTGAACATCGGCCCTTCATCGATTACCGTGTATCCGGCAGTCTTGAGTGCTTCTTTCATGTAATGGGCCGTTTGAATGTTACGGACGGCCATGTCACGAATTCCGTACTTCCCGAGGGCAGACATCGTGATTGATGCCGCGAGCGCATTGAGCGCCTGGTTCGAGCAGATGTTTGACGTCGCTTTGTCACGACGGATGTGTTGTTCCCGCGCCTGAAGCGTCAAGACGAAACCGCGCTTCCCATCCTCATCGACCGTTTGACCGACGAGGCGGCCTGGAAGTTTGCGCATGAGTGCTTGTTTGACGGCGAAGTATCCACATGAAGGACCGCCGAAGCTTTGCGGGATTCCGAACGGTTGGGCGTCACCGACTGTGATGTCGGCACCGAGCGCACCCGGTGATTCCAGTATACCGAGCGCGAGCGGATTGCTCGACACGACGAACAAGGCGCCGGCGTCGTGCGCTGCTTTCGCGAGGGCTGACAAGTCCTCGACACGACCGTAGAAGTTCGGATATTGGACGACGAGACACGAGGCGTCCGTCAAATCGATGTCAGAAATATCGGTCACCCCCGCACTCACGTCCGTATATTCGACCGTGAGCCCTGGCCCACCGGCGTATGTTCGGATGACATCCTTCGCTTCCGGATGGACCGCTCCTGATACGACGACACGTTTTTTCTTCGTATGGGCACTCGCCAGATACGTTGCTTCGGCGAGGGCAGTGATTCCGTCATACATTGACGAGTTGGCCACGTCCATCCCCGTCAATTCGCAAATCATCGTTTGGAACTCGAACATCGCTTGGAGTTCACCTTGCGAGATTTCAGGCTGATACGGCGTATAAGCTGTATAGAACTCGGAACGGAGAAGCATATGGTTCATGACGCTTGGAGAGAGGTGATCGTACATCCCAGCCCCGAGGAAACTCGGAGTCGATTTCGTGTGCACGTTTTTCTCAGCCAGCTTCGTCATATGACGAACGAGATCAACTTCCGGAAGCGGCGCACCGATGGCCGCTAAAGAAGCCGTCTCCCGGAGCGATGCTGGGATATCCTCGAGTAGGTTTTCAATCGACTCTACGCCAATCGTCTGCAACATGTCACGCTCATCTTGCTCTGTCATCGGTAAATAACGAAACTCCATTCTATTCATGCTGAATCCCCCTGTTTCATTTACGTTTATAAAACGGTGTCGGTACACGTTCGGCTTCTATTTTTTTACCCCGAACTTCAACGATAAAGTGTGTCGCCTCCGCGAAACGGCGATCGACGCGCGCCCAGGCAATTGATTCGTTCACCGTCGGCGGCATCGTACCAGTCGTGACAACACCAATTGTCTCTCCGTCAACTTCGACCGTCGCGCCTTGACGAGCGATACCGCGCCCGAGCAGACGCAAGCCGATCAATCGGCGCGGGATGTCTTCTTTTTGCTTCACGAGGGCGTCCTTACCGATGAACTCAGTATCGAGTTTGACGGCAAAGTTCAAGTTCGCCTCGAACGGAGTGACCGTCTCATCAAGCTCGTGCCCATAGAGCGGGAGGCACGCTTCGAACCGGAGCGTGTCACGCGAGCCGAGCCCGCATGGCGTGACGCCTTCAGCTTCTAACGCTGACCAAATTGCGGCTACGTCTTCGGCGCGGGCATACAATTCAAACCCGTCCTCCCCCGTATAGCCACTGCGTGAAACGATGGTCGACACGCCGGCCACGTCGCCGGTCATGAACCGGAAAAACTTGATGTCGGCCAGCGGCAAATCCGTCAAACGGCCGAGCACTTGTTCAGCCATCGGTCCTTGGATGGCGATTTGACCATAGGCGTTCGACTCATCCGTCACTGTGACGTCCCCTGTGACATATTCACGGACGTGCGCCACATCTTTTTCGATATTCGAGGCGTTGACGACGAGCCAAAATGCGTCTTCATCGAGTCGATAGACGAGCAGGTCGTCGACGACACCGCCGTTCGGTAAACAGAACAGATTATACTGCGCCTGACCGATTTGTAATTTAGACACATCGTTCGTGACAAGACGTTGCACGTTCTTGAGCGCATCCGGTCCTTCGATGCGAATCTCCCCCATGTGTGACACATCGAACATCCCGACGTTGTTGCGAACCGCTTGATGCTCTTCTTTAATCGATGAGAACATGATCGGCATCTCAAACCCCGCAAAATCCACCATCTTCGCCTTTACGGAAATCAAATCATATAAAGGCGTACGTTTTAACGATACTTTCTCCATATTATCCCCCAATCCCGAACGTAAATAATGTATTTCGTGAAATATTTCGTTTTCTATTCCACTTTATCAATTTTTTGCGGCTCTGCCTAGCCAAAATGGGCAAAAATAAAGAGGATGGAAAACGAAAACGTTTTCATCCTCATTATTTCATATTTTAGTCTCAGTGGAAACGTCTGGGCGTTCGATTCCAGCGGTCCGTTTAATTTCTTTCGTCAAGCCGACGGTCGCTTGTTTCAGCTCCATCGTCTCGTCCTTCACTTTCACCGAATAGGCTTTCATCTGTTTCACCGATGCATTGACCGTATCCACGTGTTGTTTAATCTCATTGACGAGCCCTTGGATGACGTCGGCACGGATTTGGAACCGTTCCGTCAAGCGCTTCACGCGACGAAGGTCTGCCTTCATTTTATTACGGTACAATAAGAAGCCATACAAGCCGAGCCCGACAAGTGCGAGTACGATAATCCCAAGATTAATCCAAATCATCCTTCTACCTCCTTCAACTGATTCAATGTATGCGCGATGGCCTCTGTGCAGAGCGAAGCGTCAAGCACGTGATTTGCGCGCGCATAGAGCGGTCGACGACGTTCGTACAACGTGTGAACGGCCGCTTTTCCGTTACGAACGAGTGGACGGTCCGAGTCTTTAATCCGTTCCCAACAAGCTTCAAACGGCAAGTCGAGCGTGATGATGACACCTTGCTCTCGCATCCATTCCATATTCGCTTCCCGTTCAACAATCCCTCCGCCCGTCACGATATAGTCAGCGCGCGCATTTTGTAACAGTCGACTCTCTTGGAGCCGAAACGCTGCTTCGCCGTAACGATCGAAATATGCCGGGATGTCCATACCGGTATGTGTTTCAAACAACTCGTCCAAATCGATGACGTGATTCGATTTTGCAAGATATTGTTTTAAGCTTGATTTACCTGTACCCATAAATCCAATGATGTAAAACGGTTTAGTCATCGAAATAAATCACCTCTTTATGTCGTTCACCGGTCTGAAGCCGTACGTCGACCTCAATCGTCCCAGTGCCGAGCGGACGGCATTGGATTGTGCCGGTCGGTCTCGTCAACGCGACCGCGGTCGACCCGCACGTCCGCTCCGCCACCATCACGTGAGCCTCGAAGCGAATCGCCAAGGCATCGAGCGCCAATTGTTCAGTGCTTCGTTCGATATCAGTATACCAAAACATTGCCCCGCCGAGTAACCACGTCAATACGATTAACGTCGACATCACAAAGTATCCGCGCGCATGCACATCACGTTCTTCTCGCGCGGCCCGGTCGCATCGTTCCATTGAATTCGAAAACCTTCCCCTACCGGTTCGACCCGGTACGCCTCGATTCCTCTTAAAAATAGCAAATTCCCTCCCCCGTCTCCGACCATGACCAAGTTCCGGTCGATTTGTTTGAGCGTCCACGTCCATGTCGTCCCGTCCGGGCGCACGTGCGTACCGACGAGACGGCCCGACACGACGTCACAATCGCGGCTCTCGAACAGTTTCCGCACCATCAGTTGCGGCGTCGTCTGAACTTTCGCCCGAGGTTGTTCATAAAATGCTTGTCCGAGGACGAGGAAGTGGACCATCAGCCCGATGAAGAGCGGGATGATCAACATCGTGAGACTCACTTCGAGCAAGGTGAAGCCCGAATCAAAGCGTCGGCAGGCAAAGGTCGCCGTCACAGATTGTTTGGCGTCCGCTCGGGTTCGCGGCATCGCGCAGCACCTCCCCTTGGAGCCGTTCATACGTACGGACGGTCGTCTCGAGGCGCTCGACCCGTTCCGTCGCCGCCTCGATGAATGGGGCAACGACACCGACCCAAGCCAGTAAGAGCGCCAGACTGAGGCAAATCTCCCAAAACGTGACTCCTTGCTCATTTCCCTTCAACGCGCAACACCTCCGGCTCGTACGTCCCCATCCTGAATTTCAACGTCACCATCGTCGTTCCTGAATAGAACTTCCACTGTCCCGCATACGTCGCTGCCGTGCGTGAAAAGACGATTTCACTATTGGTCGGCAAACTCAGATCGACCCCTTCCGGCACCACGCGGGACACGATTGGTGTCGTCCCGCAAGCGATTTGGTAGCGCCGTTCTTTGAGATACCAACGTAAACGCGGCACACACGAGCCGTCGGCGGCGACGTAGGGCGCTTGTCCCACTTCGGCGATGTCACTCACGAGCGCCTCCGTGAAATCGAATAATGCCAACCGGTCCATCGACCGGACGACCGGGGTCGCCATGAGGAGCAGGAGTGCCAAAATGACGAGGACGGCCGTCGTCTCGATTAACGTATAGCCGTCTCGCCTCACTGTTTCGTCAACGTACCGGTCGTCGGCGCATACGTGTACACGAGCGACTGACAACTGTATTCGAGCGGACTCTCAGTCGTGGCACGGTCGATCGCCACTAACGTCTCAGGGTACGCTTTATGTTCCGCGTAATACAAATTGATTTCGGACTCGACGATGCGCACACTGCCCTCGCAACTGACGCTGTCCGCTCGTGACTTCCCGTCTGACATCGACGGGACGAGGAGCAAGAGCAACACCGAGATAATTAGCAAGACGGCGGCCATTTCGACGAGCGTGAATCCTTGTTCTGATTTGAAGCGTGTCATAATCAGATTCCTCCTTGTCATAGTTGAGACATGATTAGTTTGACCGGCAAATAAATCGTATAAAAGATCATCGTGACCATCACCGTTAAAAATCCGTATAACATCGGTTCCGCCTTGGCGATCAGCTGCTTCCAATACAGCTCCATCTCTTCGAACACGAGATCCCGATGAATCATCATGATTGATCCGAGCTCCCCGCTCACCGTCCCGACGCCGAACAGACTGACGACTTCATGCTCGAGCAAACGCTCTTGCCGCGCCGCCGCCTCGAGTTCGCACCCGGCCGACATGCGCTCATGCATCCGTCTCGCGATGCTCGCCACTTCACCGTCTCCTCGTGACAGCCGCTCGATGATGTGACGGACCGAACCCTGTCCTTCACTCAACAAGGCTAACTCACTGACGAACAAGTACGTCACGTACAGCCGTCTACCTCTCTCGACGACACGTAGCGGCACGAGTCGGCCGCGTCGGCCGTTCCAATAGAGGCCGGCCCCAGTCACGAGCAATCCGACGAACAGACCTGGGAAAAACCATCGCGACAGAAGAATCGCGTTCAGCCCATCGAGCGTATCGACCTCTACCATCGTCAACAGCTTTGGGAAGATATACAGGGCGTAAATCGCACCGAGCCCGAGCAGCATCGTCAAAATCACGAGCGGGTACCGTGCCAACTGGCTGAGTTCTTGCCGTAGATTGCGGCGCATCGTCGATAAGACGAGCACTTGCTCAAGCCCTTCCAAAAAATGATGACCCCGTTCGGCTGTGACGAGCATCTCTCGCATCCTCGGGTCGGTGACGAGTCCCTCGAACACGTTGGCGAGCGGGCGTCCTTGCTCAAGTTGATTCCGCATCTCACGGATGACTAGTTTCATTTTTCCACGTTCATGCAGTTCGAGCGTCTCGAACGTCTTCTTCAACCCGACTCCACGTGACTGGAGTCTGAGGAAGCGGCGAATGATGGCCAACTCCTTGCTCAATTGGTCTCGGACCACGTACAGCTCACCTCGTCTTCCCGGTGCAGGATGCACCAATGCCGTGTGACTTCCATCTTCCCCGTGAGCTGTTCGAGTCGCCGTTCGCCATCGGTCACACTCGCCGTATGGAACGTCGCAATCGTCATATGACCGCTGAGTGCCGCATCATGCGCCACCCTCAACTCCTCACTCGTCCTGATCTCTCCGATGACAATCACATCCGGATCGGCCCGGAGCGTCTCTTTCAGCAACGTGCGATGGTCGAGTCCCGCTTTCAGATTGACTTCGAGTTGAATCACGCCCGGCACTTGCTTCTCCGGAGGGTTCTCAATCGTGACGATGCGTCGACCGGCTAAACTTTGTAAAAACGCATATAGGACGGTCGTCTTCCCCGCCCCGGTCGCGCCCCCGATTAAGAGCAGACCTTGCCGCAACGTCGACCATTCGTTGAACCGATGGACGTCCTTGTCATCTAACAACTCCGCTAAGTGGAACGAGGCGTTCGGAAGCCGCCACGACATGAGCGTACGGTCGAACGATGGTAGGAAAGTGACCCGGATTGCCTCAACTGACCCGGCGTACATACCGGACTGGGGCACGCGATGATCTGTTTCCGTCAACGAGCACCAATACTTCATATGTAAGGTCAATCGTTCATAGTCTGTATGTGTCATCATCTCCAATCGTTGCAAGTGTGCCCCATGCCGTACTTGAATCATCACCTCGTCCCCTAACGGCATGAAATGGACATCACTTGCCTGCAACGTACGTGCCGCATCAATCACTCGCTCAATTATTCGCATCATCTCCGCCACCTCAACATGAGCATAAAAAAAAAGCCCACTCGTTGGAAAGTGGACTTGCGTCATGAAACGTTTGCAGTTGTCGATTCGAAACGGCGGGCATACGCCTCGATTGTCGCCTTGTCATAACCGACAATGACTTCGTTGCCATCCGTCAAAATCGGGCGTTTCAATAGTTTCGGATTTTCGCTCATCAACTTGAGCAACTCGCTCAGCTTTAAATCTTCGACGTCAATGTCTAATTGCTTGAACGCCTGACTTCTCGTTGCGAGAAGCGAGTCGACTCCGTTTTCGCTCAGTGCCAATAGCGTCTTCAATTCGTCCACGGTCGGAGCGTTGCGGAAGATATGGCGCTCGCTTACCTCAAGGTGCTGCTCCTGTAAAAACGCTTTCGTCTTACGGCATGAAGTACAGCTCGGGTACGTGTAGAACATCAATTCATTTGCCATTCCAATACCTCCTCTATAATGTGTGGAACGATTCGTTCGATGTGTGTAAGTTGATTATACAACCTTATACCCGTTTTGTACATAGTTTGTACAAGTTTTTTAATTTTTTGTACAACCTTGCCCAACGTTTTTATTTCACATATTTTTCACGATTATTTTGCTCAATTCACACGTTTTCATAGCATTTTTCTGAATGTGTTGGTAAAATAGTGAATGAGAATGGAATAATGCACGTATGGGGGGATTAACATGGCGAGAATGTTCCGTGTCCTAGGCTTTTGGACTGGGTTGATCGCGGCGCTTGCTTTCGTAGGCGCACTCGGTGGAGATCAAAGCAGTAGCGAACATAGTGGTGACTTCGTCGTAATGGGTCTTGTCTTTTTAGCTCAAACTATTTTCTTCGTCGCACTAGGCTACTTGAAACTCACTGAAAAAACGTATGTATACGTGTTCGGCGCTTATTTGACTGTCTTCTTCGTCGTCTTCACGTATTGGAGTAACTTCCAAATGTAAAAAAAGATTGTCTCCTCGTGAGACAATCTTTTTTTAGTTATCTGTCGAAAAACGGATTCGTCCGAATCTCGGCCTCGAGCGTCGTCTTCGGCCCATGACCTGAATAGAGCACCGTTTCACCCGGTAATAACTGACGCATGCGATCGATCGATCCAAGCAACGTCGCTTGGTCACCACCGTACAAATCGGTCCGTCCGACCGACTGTTTGAAAATCAAATCCCCACAGAAGGCGATGCGTTCGGTCGGGAAGTGAAGCGTGACGCTGCCCGGCGAATGACCCGGCGTGTGATGCAACTCGATGGTGAACGCACCGATTTCGAGCGTCTTGCCTTGATAGATCCGTTCGGCCGGTCGCATCGCCGCACTTGGTAGATGAAACTTCGCCGCCCCGTTCTTCTCGTCGTCCATCAGCCACGTCCGTTCCGCTTCATGGACGTAGACCGGGACGTTGTAACGGTCACGCAAGGCATCGATTCCCCCGATATGGTCAAAGTGGGCATGTGTCAACAGAATGGCGTTCAAGCCACCGAATCGTTCCACTGCCTCGAAGAATTTCGGGTCATCCGTGCCCGGGTCGACGATGAGGACCGTACCTTCTTTTTCGAGTACGTATCCGTTCTCTTGGGCCAGGCCCGATGTGATTCTTACTATGTTCATCCAGAACACCTCCCCCATCATTCTAATCGATATTGTGGCAAAATTGTAGCGGAGGCTTTCTTTTCTCGACAGCGTCTACATTATCGGATAAAATAATAATGATATTTCAGTGAAATTTTTATGAATTTCATGACGTATAATAAAGGGGGAACTCGTCATGCATTTGTATGAACCATTTGGATGGATCTCGCTCATCGTTGCACTCGTTGCAATCTGGGGAATGGCCCGTTCGTTTAAGAAGCGCCAATTCTTTCCACTTGCTTTCGCCGCGGTCACTGTACTCGTATTCGGATTTTTCGGCGTCGCGACATTGATTTACGGTGGAATCCCAGGCTAATGAGCACGAAGACGACTCTGGTCGTCTTTTTTTGTATAACAAATAGCGCCGTCCCGGCTAAGCGGGACGGCGCTATTTGTTATTGTTCGGTCTGCTCTTTGAAGCGGAGCAAATCTGAGTAAATCAAATCATCGTTCATTTGGAGAATCTTCTCTGCTTCTGCACTATCCGGTCCACAGAGCGAGACGTCCTCGACGACTTCACCGCTCGAAGCGTCATAGCATGTCGATTGCGTCCACACGTATTCGTCGGTGATGACGGTGCCATCCCGGAAGATGGCGCGGCTTGTCCGGTCTTCCGATAACAAGTCACTTCCGAAGCCTACCGTGTCCGACGTGTCGATCCCGAGCAAGTGCAAGATCGTCGGCTTCATATCGACATGACTGCCGATCGTCTCGTGCACTTCACCCTTGTCTTGTTCCGGTAGATGAACCGCGAACGGGACGGACTGGAGCTTGGCGACGTCGTATGGCGTCAACTCGTCTTTGCCGAGCAAGTCGGCCATGGCGTCATTATGGTTCGTCGAGATCCCGTAATGGTCACCGTAGACGACGAAAATCGTGTCGTCCCACATGCCGTTCGCCTTCAACTCATCGATGAACAAGCCGAGCGCATAATCTTGATACGCGAGCGCTTGTGGGAAGTTGTTGAGTGTCGTCGAACTCGTCTCGAATTTCGGCACGAGTTCGTAGTCCTCGCTCGGCATCGTGTACGGGAAGTGGTTCGTGAGCGTGATGAACTTCGCATAGAACGGTTCCGGTAGCTCCTCGAGCATCGGAATCGACTGTTCGAAGAAACTGTCATCGAGCAGTCCCCATTCCGTCATGTCCTCGGGGTTGCCAAGGTCATAGCTCTTCTCATCGAAGAACTGGTCGACGCCGATGTTTTTATACATCAAGTCTCGGTTCCAGAACGATTTGTTGTTCGCATGAAACACGGCCGAGTAGTAATTATCTTCCTTAATCAATTCAGGGAGTGCCTGATACTCGTTATCGGCGTTCGTGAAGTAGACGGCACCACGCGGAAGTCCGTATAGCGAGTTGTCGAGTGCGAACTCGGCATCCGACGTCTTCCCTTGACCGACCGTATGGTAATAGTTCGGCCAGTAGTGGGACTCTTCGATCAGTTTGTTCAAGTTCGGTGTGATGTACTCGCCATTCGACGCTTTCATGTTGTGCGTGAAGTTTTGGGCCGACTCGAACGAGACGACGACCACGTTCTTGCCTTTATATTTCCCGAAGTAATCCGGGTTCGGTGCTGCATAGTGTTGACGGGTGTACTTCTCGATTTTGGCGAGTTCTGACCCGTCAGCCATCGCCTTCTGGGCCGACGTTTTCGTTTGAAGCATCGCATCGTAGACGTGGAAGTTGAACGTCCCGATATTCTTGACCAACAGTTCCCGGTCGAACGAACGAGTCAACAGTTCCGGACGCTCTGTTTCAGCGAGCGACAAGTTGAACAAGAACACGACGACGGCCGTCGCGAACGTCACGAGCGCTCTCCGATGAGAGGCAGCCGTCGCTGTCGCGTTGATGCGCCATAGGATGAACGGCAAGATGAGAACGTCCCCGAGGATAATCAAATCTTTCCATTCCAACAGTGACGTGAACGATGTCGACAACGTCTCCATGTTCGACGGTTGCAAGATGACCGGCATCGTCAAGTAGTCGGTAAACTCGCGGTAATAGACGGCATCCGCAAACAAGATGAACGATGCTGCGGCATACAGCATGTACAAGACCCATTTCTGCTTATTTCCTTTAAAGAAGAAACTGAACGCGAATAGGAATAGAGTGGAGCTGATCGGGCTGATCAGCAGAATGAATGCCTGAGCGGTGTTTTCAATCGGGATATTGAAGAAAAATTGGTAAACTACGTACGTCTTCGTCCAAAGTAATAGCGAGAAAATCCAAAATAACCGATATTCATGAAACGAAGCGCGGACCGTATCATTCAGTCGCATAGTAAGCTTCGAGAAGCTCTGAGATGACTTCATCTGACGGCCTCCTCCTCTGTTCAACGGGCGACGAGACCAACTGATTCGCGTCCCCCTATTTTTTATAAGTCCAATTGGCTTGTTATCCATTTCACGTACGATAACAGTCCGGTATCAAGTCCAAATCTTACCCCTTTTTTAACAAAAAATCAACTCCGTCATTACAAATTTTACATTATCCCATACCCGTTCCAAATAAAAAACACGCCTGCGTCAAATCGCAGGCGTACATGGACAAACGTTATACACGAGTCGGGATAAAGTGTTTACGAGCGAGCCACGCACAACCGATGACACCCGCATCGTTCTCGAGTTCCGCGATTTTGAACGCCGTCGACGCATAGACGCGCTCGAGGGCGAACCGTTTGAACTGCTCGTCGAGCGGCTCGAGGAGTGCTTCGCGTGCTTTCGAGACGCCTCCGCCGATGACGATCATCTTCGGGTTCAACGTGTTGGCGATATTCGAAATCGTCAATCCGAGATATTCGGTCATCTCGTTCACGACTTCTGTCGCGACGACATCGTTCGCTTTATACGCTTCGAACACGTCGCGTGCCGTCACTTCGTTCAGTTCGTTCAAGGACGTCGTCCGACCTTTACGTTTTTGGAGCGCCAGACGAGCGACCCCTGTAGCCGAAGCAATCGTCTCGATGCAACCTTTACGGCCGCAGCCACACATGACGGCTTTCGACTCGTCACGTTCAACCGTGATATGGCCAATCTCCCCAGCCATACCAGCAGCCCCGTGGACGATATTGCCGTTCGTGATGACACCGCCGCCGACGCCTGTGCCGAGCGTGATGGCGAGCAGTTCTGACGCGCCTTCGCCTGCCCCTTTCCACATTTCACCGAGTGCGGCAGCATTGGCGTCATTCTCTAAGACGGCCGGCAAACCGACCGCTTTCTCGAACTCGCTGACGAGCGCAAAGTTTTTCCAGCCGATATTTGGTGAATATTCGACCACACCTTCTGAAAAGTTGATAAAGCCTGGTGCCCCGATGCCCGCTCCTGCGAAATCTTGCTTCGCTTTGCCCGACGTTTCTAAATAGGCTTCGAATGAAGCGGCAATATCAGTCGGAATATGTACCCCGTTCTCACGAATATCCGTTGTAATCTCCCACTTGTCAGAAATAATCCCGTTCATATCGAGGACGGCCATCTTCACCGTCGTTCCACCAATGTCGATTCCTAATAACCACTTCATGTGTTCCACTCCTCGTCTCGATTAAATCGCTTTCATCCCATAGTTTACACTATTAAACCCCTAGTGCAAACCTTTGCACTAGGGGTTTTTCTGTCAATCTCTTGAATTTTTCAGTTCATGGGTCAAAATAATCTTGGCCGTATCATATTCCCGTTGTTCAATCATTCCGCCCGCATGCAACTCATCGAGTTCCATCATCATGAGCCCGATCTCGGCATCGCGCTCCCCGATATAAATGATCGTGCCGAACGATTTCAAAAATTGCTGGACGTCATAAAAATTTTTCATCGTTCGTCCTCCATCGCGGTGAGCACGAAACGGTACAGCAGTTCCCGCGTCGCTTCGAGCGATTTGAGATGCGTCCGCTCATAGCTATGGCTCGACTCGATGCCTGGTCCGACGAGCGCGTGGCGCACATCGTAGCCGGCTCCGATTGCAGCCGAGGCGTCCGATCCATAGTACGGATAGATATCGACTTTATGGGCGATGTCATGTTCCCGGCATAGCGCGGTGAATTGACGGCGCAACCCGAGATCATACGGGCCTGACGAATCTTTCGCACAAATCGAAACTGTATACTCGTCCGAGTGTTGCCCGTCCCCGAGCGCACCCATATCGACAGCGATATATTCAGTCACCGCTTCGGGAATTCCGGCGTTGCCCCCGAACCCGACCTCTTCATAGTTCGAGATCAAGTAATGGACCGGGTGTGGCAACTCCGCCTCGACCAGATCTTTCGCCAAATCGAGCAAGATGGCAACGGACGCCTTGTCATCGAGATGACGTGATTTGATATAACCGGCGTCGGTCTGACGGAAGCGCGGGTCGAATGAGACGAAGTCCCCGACCTCGATACCGAGGGCCCTTACGTCTTCGGCTGTATGGACGTCCGCGTCCAAGCGCACTTCAATCGTTGACGCCGTCCGTTCGGCGCTATTCGTATCCTTATAGACATGGACGCTCGATTGATGAATGAGAATCGTTCCTTCAATCGGCGCACCCGTCTCGGCATGAACCAGACAGTTCTCCCCTTCGATTGCGGTCCAGGCGTATCCACCGACTTGCGTCAAGCGCAAGCGGCCGCTCGGCAAGATTTCTTTCACCATCGCGCCCAGCGTATCGACATGGGCCGTCAACAGGCGGGCTCGATTCGATTTGCCCTCAAATGTCGCCAGAAGCGCCCCTTTGTTCAAGCGTTTCGTGGGGATCCCGAGTGCCGTCAGTTCTTGTTCGACGAATCCGATCGCCTCGTCCGTCATCCCGGACGGACTTGGAATTTCAACCAATTGCTTCAACGTTTCAATCATACCCTTACTCCTTTGTCATCGATTGTAGCCGAGCCAAAATAATATGCCGGACGCCACGAACACGAGCCCCGCAAATAGCAGGCGACGTTTCTTCACGTGTTCATCCGGTAAGCCGACCACTCCCGCCATCAGAAAGCCCCCGACGAGTCCACCCGCGTGTGCGGAATGGTCCAAACTAGCGCCAAGGACGAAAGCGAGTCCCACGTTTAATCCTAACATAATAAACAGTGGAGGGCCGAGTGTCTTCATAAATAAGGAGCGGTCGCGCAGTCCGAAATAGAGCAGTGCGCCGACAAGCCCAAACAATGCCCCGGACGCGCCGGCCGAGATGGCTTCGCTGAACGCATACGAGGCGACCGTGGCGATGACACCTGCCAACAGATAAATGGTGGCGAAACGCGTCGACCCGTACATCCGTTCCACGAGCGGGCCGAGTGACCAGAGCGCGAACATGTTGATGGCGAAATGGAACCAACCGATATGAAGGAACATCGGTGTGATCAGACGCCACCATTCTCCTTCGTCGATGAGAGGATTCACTTTCGCACCGAAGCGGATGAGCGTGTTCGGATCGAGCGTCGAGCCGATTGATTCGGCGAACCACATGACGAGGAACGTCACGAACATGAGCGCATAGACGAACTGAGGCTTCCCAAAGGCGAACCGTTGCTTCAGTTCATTTTTCCGTTGTTGGTCGAGGGCGACGGCACGCGGGCGATATGACGTTTCCGTTTCGGCGCACGGCCGCATCTCGAGCTTCACTTTTGCCGCAATCGGGAACGTGAGCGACGACAGACGCTCTTCATCGACGAGCGGGTCACCATAAATGTGGACATGGAGCTTCTCGCGGCCGATTCGGGCCAAGCGAAACGAGTTCATGACCGCCTCGACGTCCAAGGCGACATGGTTCGCCCACGCCTTATCTGTCCGTATGTAGAGGTGATAGACATCCCCCGCTTTCGTGTCGAACAATAAAAGTGCCCGCGACGGCTCTAAGACGCCCTCGATGCGTCCTCCTGCTTCGACGGCACGATATACATCTTCCCAAAAACAAGCTGGTTCTGTCATGTTGGCTCACCTCCTTCTATACTTTCATTCTAAAGGAATTTAGGCAGGACGACAAAATCGAGCATCGCCCCAATCTGCCCCGCTCTTCCGTCGGTCCACAAAAAAACCGTAGTGGCGGGAGCCAACTACGGTCATGACAGAACGAGTAATCGTTCTTATAAGACAGGTTGCATCGTTTTCAATAACACTTCTGCCGAATGATGCATCTTTTGTTTTTCTTCGTCTGACAACTCGATTTCCACGACTTGACGGACTCCTTGGCGGTTGATGATGGCCGGTACACCGATATGGATATCGTTCAAGCCGTATTCACCATCTAAATGTGCGCCGACCGTCAACAACGTGTTCTCGTTACGGAGCACAGCCTTGACGAGACGGAGCAAACCGAGGCCGATGGCGTAGTACGTCGCGCCTTTGCGCTCGATGATGTGGTACGCCGCGTCCCGAACGTTGACGTAGATGTCTTCGAGGTCTTCCCATGTATATTCGTCGTTCTCTTCAAGCAACTGCTCGACCGACTTCCCGTAGATGCGGGCGTTGCTCCAGGCCGCGAATTCCGTGTCTCCGTGCTCACCCATGATGTAGGCGTGGCAGTTGCGTGGATCGACGTTGAAATAGTCACCGAGCATGTAACGGAGACGTGACGTATCGAGTACCGTTCCTGATCCGAACACGCGGTGTTTCGGTAAACCTGAGTATTTCCAAGCCAAATGTGTCATGATGTCGACCGGGTTCGAGGCGATGATGATGATGCCGTCGAATCCAGATGCCATGATGTCCCCAATCATCGATTTCATGATTTTGGCGTTCTTCTCGACGAGGTCGAGGCGAGTTTCACCCGGTTTTTGCGGAGCACCGGCAGTGATGACGACGATATCTGCTGCACCACAGTCCGTATAGTCCCCTGCCCAGACGCGCATCGGTGAAGAAGCGAACGAGACGCCGTGGTTCAAGTCCATCGCTTCGCCTTCCGCCTTCGATTTGTTGATGTCGATAATGACGAGTTCCTCACAAAGACTTGCTGTCGTCAATTGGTACGCAAAGCTGGCACCGACCGCTCCGGCCCCGACGAGCGCGACGCGTGTTACTTTTGCATGATTTAATGTTTCCATATTGATTCTCCACCCTTCGAACAATCTGTTTCATGTTTTTGTTATGTCTGTTACATAAAGATTGTAACATCATTCACAAACACTCACTACTAAGGAAACCGTTTTCACTTTGGCGATATTGTGACAAAATTCACATTCGTTTGAAACATCTACATTTTCTGTACTACCCTCATCGTAACAAGAGGAAACTAATCGTCGCGGCCGCGGCAATCGACAAAAAGTTGACGGCGTCATTGCCGAGAAAACGCCAGCCCGACACATAAGCCGTCGGCTCACGATGATGCATTTTCTTCTCGGTCAACTTGCCGCACACACGGCATCGGTATTTCCTTTGCACCGTGGCCCCTAACAATGTGTCGACGACGCTGCCGCTCAATCCGAGGGCGATCAAGACGAGCGCGAACGTCACATCAATCTCGATAAATGGAAGCGCGGCGAGGATGATGACCGTGGCCCCGACGATCGACATGACCGTACCGAACACGGACACCCCACCACTCGTTCCCGGTTCGACTTCACGGAACGTCCGAATCGAGCGCGGTTTCTGCTTGGCGAGGACGCCGAACTCAGATCCCCACGTATCACTCGTCGCCGCGGCAATCGAGGCGACATAAGCGAATAACCAGGCGTCGTTTGGCGCAAAAATCATTCCAAGCGCCGTTACCATGCCGACGCCCCCGTTGGCGAGCACTTGTACGAAATCACGGGGACCCGATTTCTCAACAATCTCATCGACAGGCGCCTTGTCCCGGGCACGATATTTCGAGGCGAGCGACGATGTCGAGAAGAAGACACCGAGTAAATAGAGCCCGAACCAACCGAAACCGTAGCCGATGACCGTCCCCGTCACGACCGTCAAGACGGCACCGGAGCGGGTCAACGAGCGCAATCGATAGCCGGCAAAGGCCACCAAACAAGTTACAAGGAAGATGGCGAACATAAAATCGTTTCCCTTTCCGTCACGATGAATTCGACAGGAATGTCGTGTGGCTCAATCGGGATCTCATCGAGCAGTTGAACGTCATAGGCCAACGCGATGGTCGTCCCTTTGTACGTGGCGAGGTAGCGATCATAATAGCCGCCTCCCCATCCGATTCGATAGCCGGACCGGTCAAACACGCGGCCGGGGACGATACAGACGTCAATCGAGCGCATCGTCGCTTCAGTCGTCGGCTCCAATATATTCATGACGCCCGGCTCGAGGTCTTCTAGCGAATGAATCTCATGGAACGTGAGTCCCTGTTTCGTAACTTTCGGCACAAACACCGATTTTCCTGCCTTCCATGCTAAGCGGATGAGCGGCAACGTATCAATCTCTAAATCGAGGGCGAGCGTGACAGCCACCGTGTCCGCCTCTTGCCACGCCTTCAGTTCGGTCAATGTATGTATGATGACGCGGTCCCGGTCCGACCGGTCGTCGAGTTCACGGATTTGACGATGTACGGCTTGCCGAAGTTGTTTCTTTTCAATCATTTCAATTCCCCCTTGTTCAAAAAAAAGGCCGCCACATGAGTGACGGCCAGTCTCATTATTTCACTTCGCGGTAAAGCGTGTGACGACGGAGACGTGGGTTGTATTTGCGCAATTCGAGGCGCTCTGGGTTGTTACGTTTGTTTTTCTTCGTGATGTACGTGCGATCGCCTGTTTCTGTGCAAGCTAGTGTGATTTTAACGCGCATTTCTTTCACTCCCATCTTACTAATGTTGTATCAAGTGCTTTTGCTTTACAGTCTAAGCATACTCAATTATCCTACCAATTTTTATTTGAAAAAGCAAGGTTATTTCGTGTTCTTTTTCAAACGTTTTTGCCCGTATGGCGAAGCATCGAGCGGCAGGCAGGTTTTTACGTTATCACCAATCGCATAGCGCATTCCGACTTCCTCAGTCGATAGTTGTTCGCAGATGTACACCGTGTCGGCTTCAGCGAGGACGCTGTTCTCGATTCGGTGAATCGCGTCGAACAGACCGCCGTGTCCGTGCGGATTGCGGGTCGTTTCAAAGGACAACATAGTTGAGTATAACGGAACTTGTAGTGCTTTCGCAAGCGAACGTGCCGCAGGAATCGTCATCCAATCAAATTGATGGATCGCTTTGAACGGAACTTTGGCCACGAGCTCATGCGCAAGTTTGACGTACGCCACGTTTTGGGCCGCGACTTGGTTCATCACGTGCTCCAAGAACGGGCTCGTCAGACGAACGCGGTACACGTGGACGTGGTTGTGACGTTCATACTCCGGTAACCCTTCCTTGAACGGGGTCAAGACGTACACCGTCTCGCCTTCCGCCGCCCGGGCTTCGACCTCGTCGATGACACGGCGTCCGAGATCACCGACGACGTTGCCTGTATATTCTGGCGTCAAGACGAGAATCGCCTCGCCTTCACTGTCACGTTCCTCAGTCACGTAATAGTCGTGCGGAGACAGGAACGTGTCGATGTCAATGTCCACATCATCAAGGAACGGATACGCGCGATAATGGTCGGCGAGCAGTTCATCCGATAACTTGTCTTGATACAGTGCCGTCTCGAGCTCAGCGAACAGGCGTGTGTGCTCGCGGAAGCGTTCGGCTGCATATTGAGCCGTCGTCTGTCCGTCGAGGATGAAGGCCCAGTCACTCGATACGGCGAGGACGTAATGTCGCACGAGTTGAATGAGCGCACGATCGACGAGCGGTGAGGCGTGACGATAATCGGCCACGTCTTTGACGAGTTGTGTCTCCATCATGTGCAAGTGGCGGAGCATCCATTCGTTGCGCTCGTTGATCCACACGTCACCATAACCTTTACGCCCCCACGTGTTCATCGAGACGTGTACTGTCTCGAGGTCTTGGAAGTGGCGCTCGAGGAACAGGGCCGGCGTAATCGTCTCGATTCCGAACTCTTCGAGCCGCTCGGCGACCTTGCCGAGGAATTCAGGTCCTTCAAACCACCAATGTCCGAACAACTCGGCATCGAACGGTGCCGTCACGAGGAACGGCGGGAACATTTGTCCACCATGGGCCTCGAGATGCCCTTCGAGCGTCTGCGCAAAATCGAGGGCGTGGTTGTCGATTTGATGTTCGGCCCAGGCGCGGACATAATAGTCTTTCTCATCCGAGTCGCCCGTGATGCGGTGCATCTTCAGACCGGTATCGAATCGAATCCCTTCTGGGTGCATGAACTTTTCAATATACGCCCAGTCGCGGTCATAGGCGAGGTCACGATAAAACTCGCGATAGTCAGGATGGCCCGGATACCCGATCATCGAGCTCCAAATCTTCCCGGAGATGATTTGGTCACGCGGGAACAAGGCGACGCCATGCGGCGAGTAGACCGGTGCGCCAATCCCCTTGTCCGGAGTAGGGTCGGCATCGAGTAAAGCGTGCTCATCGACGAACGTATAACGAACGCCTTCCTCGTACAAGATGCGGTCGACACCCGGCGTATAGGCACACTCCGGCAACCAAATACCGGTCGGGCGGAACCCGTAATGACGCTCGAAACAGTTCAAACCGGTACGGATTTCCGCGCGGGCGGCCTGCTCCGTGAACAAGTGCGGGTTGAAGCCGTGCGTCGCCGTACATGTGACCATATCGATGAACCCTTGCTCACGATATGTACGGAACGCATGGTTCAAGTTTTTCTCCCAATGAAGAAACGTCGTTTTTAAGTCATTGTAGCGCTGACGATAAAAATGAAGCGTCTCGACTTCCGGTTCGCTTCGCCCTTCGGCGAGCTCGATGTCAATCAATTCAAGCATCTCATCCAAGTGCTCCACGTAACGGTCCTGGACGAGCGGGTCGGCGAGCATCTCGACGACGGGCGGTGAGATACTGACCGTCCAATGGAGCGGTCTCTGCAGACGGTCGACTTGCCACAGAATCGGGATATATGTCTCGGAGATGGCTTCATACACCCATCTCTCTTCTAAGCGGTGTTTCTCTTCATGTCGCACGTACGGAAGGTGGGCATGAAGGACGAGTGAAAAATAACCTGGTTTCATCAAATAAATCCTCCTCAGCGCACGAATCGATATGCAGAATATTTAGGTAGCGTGTCGAGAAGTTCAGGAGACTCGACTTCCCCGTATTGCCAACGTCGTACCGGTTCAGCGAAACGACCATGGCCGGCCGGCTCTGCCCGTGGCGTATCAATCGGTGAAGACGCGAGCAACGGAAGGAACTCCCCTTCCATCGTCCGAATGCCAAACTCGAACACATACGTCGTGTTCGGGTCGAGTGGCCGAACGAACCAACTGTTCGTCATCTCCGGCAATTCGAACGTATACGACCGGTTCGCATGACCGCTCGCGTAATCGAGCAACGTGATGTCAAGGATCCGGAACGCCTTCGGCAAATCTTCCCACGGACGCATGAACTGCATCGATAACGTCTCTTTGACGCTGTCAGACACTTCCCAAAAGACGTAGACGGCGTTCGGCGATTGGACGACCGCATGCATCAAATCTTGATCATAGCGGTCTGGAAGCTTCCAGAACCCGTCTGGGCCTTTATCTAACAGTGGTGATTGGACTGGCAGCTCATGTTGCAGCGTCGAAGCGACCTGCGTCCCAGATGAGGCGGGTACTTGCTTCGGTTTCGGACTCATTGCTTTCTTCCCTTCGGTCTTTCGTTTTGGAGCGGCGGCTACCGGTTTGGCTGGTTCGCCGTGTTGGGAACGCCATTTACGCCAAGCGTACTGCACTTTCCCGACTGGCATGTCTAATTGTTCTGCAATCTGTTTTAACGTTAGTCCTTGTTGCTTCAAGGAAACGATTTTCTCTTCCATCTATTTGTGGCTCCCTTCCTAAAAAAAATCCATGTGTTCTACTATTCGCCTCCAACCCGTGAATTCCTGCACAAAAAAAAGTAAAGAACAACTGGTCTGTTGTTCTTTACCACTCTTCTTACTGGTTTAAATCATAATGTTTCCCTTTTTCGAGGAAAATGAGGTGTTCGCCGAAATTGGTCACGTGATCGCCCATCCGTTCTAAGTAGCGGGCGATGTTCGAAAATTCATAGACGTCGTTCGTCCCGACAGCCATCGTCGGCACAGAGCCCATGTATTGCTTAATTGTTTGTAAGTTCAAGTCATCGATGACTTTGTCCATCTCGTTCAAGTCACGGACTCGGCTGACCTCGCCTTTTCGATAAGCACGCGTCGCCAGCTCGAGCATGTCAATCAACTGCTCGGCCATTTGCTTAAGCGGCTTGATATCCAACACGTACGGGACGTGTTCGATGCGGGTCACGGCTTTGGCAATGTTTGTCGCATAGTCCGCGATGCGCTCAAGGTCTGTCGCCGATTTCATCGTCACAATCAAGCGACGCAGGTCAGTCGCGACCGGTTGTTGTTTCGCGATCAATAGAATCGCCTCGTCATTGATTTCGAGCTCGAGATCATCGAGTTCATTGTCGTTGTCAATGACCGTCTGGGCGAGCTCGAGATCGTGTTTTTCGAGCACTTCGATGGCCGTAGCCGTTTGACGCATCGTCAAATTCGCTAAGCGAACGACTTTATCTTCTAGTTCAGTTAACTTGATATCAAAAAATGTGCGATTTTGTGCCATGGTAGTCTCCCCTTCTTAACCGAACCGGCCAGAAATATAGTCTTCAGTCCGTTTGTCCGTTGGATTCGAGAAGATTTTGTCAGTCGCATCGAATTCGACGACTTCTCCGTTCAAGAAGAACGCTGTCTTATCCGAGACACGGGCCGCTTGCTGCATGTTGTGTGTAACGATGATAATCGAGTACTGCTCTTTTAACTCTTGGACGAGCTCTTCGACTTTGAGAGTCGAGATTGGGTCAAGGGCCGACGTTGGTTCATCCATAAGGATGACGTCCGGTTCGATGGCAAGTGTCCGGGCGATACAGAGACGTTGCTGCTGTCCACCCGAGAGGCCATAGGCATTCTCATTCAAGCGATCTTTTACTTCATCCCAGATTGCAGCGCCGCGAAGCGAGCGCTCGACAATCTCGTCAAGCACTTTTTTGTTTTTAATGCCGTGCGTGCGTGGCCCGTATGCCACGTTGTCATATACCGATTTCGGGAATGGGTTCGGTTGTTGGAACACCATGCCGACCGATGTCCGAAGATCTTCCACTTTATAGTCACGATCGAAGATGTTGCGGCCATGATACAAGATTTCACCATTCGTACGGACAGACGGCACGAGCTCGACCATCCGGTTCAACGTCTTGATGAACGTAGACTTCCCACAACCAGACGGTCCGATGATGGCCGTCACTTCATTTTTCTTGATGTCGAGGTTGACGTCGATCAATGCCTGATCGTCGCCGTACCATAAATTCAAGTTGTTCACGACATAGGCACTGTCTTTTTGCATCACCGTTCCGGTTGGTTGAGTCGTCGTTGTATTCACTTCATGATCTCCTTTGAGTTCTTTTTGTTTCATCATCTCGAGAGTCCTCCTCGTTACCTGCTACGACTTAATGTCGGTTCGTGTACTTGTTACGGATATAGATGGCAGCCGAGTTCATGATGATCAACATCGTCATCAATACGATGATTCCGGCAGCTGCTAAGTTTTGGAATTCAGCTTGTGGACGGCTCGTCCAGTTGTAGATTTGAATCGGAAGCGCCGTGAAATCAGAGAACACGCTACTTGGCGTCGTCGAAATGAACGTCGCCGCACCGACCATAATCAATGGGGCCGTTTCACCGATGGCACGTGATACGGCCAAGATGATCCCCGTGATAATCCCTGGAATCGCTGACGGCAAGACGACGTTGAACGTCGTCTGCCACTTCGAGGCTCCGAGTGCAAGTGACGCGTGGCGCAATTCCATCTTGACGGAACGGAGCGCTTCTTGTGAGGCGACGATGACGATTGGTAAGCTCATCAACCCGAGCGTCAACGCACCGGCCATGATGGAGTTCCCAAGTTCCATAATGCGAACAAAAATCGTCAAACCGAGCAATCCGAAGACGATTGACGGGACACCGGCCAAGTTCGAGATATTCACTTCAATGAACGACGTGATCCGGTTTTTCGGTGCGTACTCCTCTAAATAGATGGCAGCACCGACACCGACGATGAAGACCATCGGGACGATGAGCACCATCAACCAGAGCGTCCCGATCAGGGCTGGATACAATCCGGCCTGTTCCGGACGGCGCGACGGGAAGTTGCGGAGGAAGTCCAAGTTCACCCAACCGCCACCTTTAGAGACGACATCATAAATCAATGTCGATAGGACGAGCAGGGCAAAGACAAGTCCTGCTAAAAAGACGTACTTAAAGATTTCATTTAATTGGAGACGACGCTTGATTCGTTGTGAAACGGAATCACGGTCCATCAAGTTCTTCGTATTCTTGAACTCACTGTTCGGCAATGCCATATTAGTACTCCTCTCTGAAGCGGCGCGTCACCCAGTTCGCGAACAAGTTCATCACTAGGGTGAAGACGAACAACAGCGCACCGACCGCATAGATACTGTAGTATTCGATTGTTCCATATCCTGCATCACCTTTGGCGATTTGGACGATATAAGCCGTCATCGTTTGAATCGCGTTAAGTGGGTTGAACTCGAAGTTCGGTTGCGACCCACCTGCGATTGTCACAATCATCGTCTCACCGATGGCCCGGCTCATCCCAAGGACGATCGAGGCGATAATCCCGGATAGAGCAGCTGGCATGACGACTTTGATGGCGACCTCGAGACGTGTCGCGCCAAGTCCGAGCGCCCCTTCCCGAATCTTTTTCGGAACAGCACTCATCGCGTCTTCCGAAATCGATGCAATCATTGGGATAATCATAATCCCGACGACAATCCCTGGACTAAGCGCGTTATAAATCTTTAATCCAGGAATGAGCGCTTGCAAGATTGGTGTGACGAACGACAAGGCGAAAAATCCGAAGACGATCGTCGGAACACCGGCGAGTACTTCAAGAATCGGCTTCAAAATCGTGCGAGCACGTTCAGACGCATATTCGCTCAAATAAATCGCTGACGCCAAACCAAGCGGTACAGCAACAATCATGGCAATGACGGTAATCTGTAGAGTCCCCATGACGAGGGCCCAGACGCCGAACCGTTGATCGGCACTAAGCGGATACCATTCGGTTGAGCCTAAAAATTCGGCGACCGGTACACGCTCGAAAAACTTGAACAGTTCAAAACCGAGTGTGAACGCGATGCCGACCGTCGTGACGACCGAAACGAATGCGCTCAAGAATAATAAGAACGGCATGATTTTATCAAACACGTTCGTCGTACTATATTTCTTTTTCTTATTGATTTCAATCATCTCTCGAATTGAAAACCCTTTGTTTGGTTGATTCATCTCGTGTATCGCTCCCTACCTCTTCATACTAGAAAGCACGGCGAGAAGGCGAGACCGAGTCTCACCTTCTGCCATCTGCGCTATTTACTCGCCAGCGATCTCGTCGATCATTTTGGCATTCTCATCGTAACGGGCTTGCTCCATGCCGACATATCCGACTTCTTCAGAAAGTGCTGCTGCATTTTCGTTCATGAAGCGTGTGTAGTCAGCGACTTGTGGCTTATCTTTCAATGACGCGTTGTTCACGTATGTGTAAATCTCACGTGAGAGCGGGTATGAAAGATCGTTGATCGTCTCTGTCGTCGGTTCGACGCCTTCGACGTTCATCGCACGAAGCGTATCTTGGTTTTCAATGTAGTACGCATAACCGAAGAATCCGATCGCACCTTTCGTACCGGCGACCCCTGTCACGAGGACGTTATCATCTTCTGACAATTGCGCGTCTTCACGAATGTCCGTGTCTTCAAGGACGGCTTCATTGAAGAAGTCGAACGTTCCTGAGTCTTTACCTGGTGAGAAGAATGAGATTTCTTCGTCTGGCCAGTCTGAGCGTACGTCTTTCCATGTCTTCACGTTAGGGTCAGTCCACATCTTGTTGAGTTCGTCGATTGTGATGTCTTGAGCCCAATCGTTCTCTGGGTTGACGACGAGCGAGAGACCATCGAGAGCGACAGCGAGTTGTGTATACTCGACACCGTTCTTCTCGGCTTCAGCCGCTTCTTCTTCTTTGATTTCACGTGACGCGTTCGAGAAGTCTGTCTCGCCTGTTACGAAACGTTTAAATCCGCCACCCGTACCTGAGACACCGACCGTGACTTCAACGTCTGGCTGTTCAGCTGAATATTCTTCGGCTACGGCTTCCATAATCGGGAAGACTGTTGACGAACCGTCCATGACGACTTTACCTGAAAGTCCTTCACCGTCGGCTGCGCCGCCACCTTCTTCATTATTCCCACACGCGGCACCGATGATGGCCACCGAAGTGATTGAAGCGACTAAAGCTGATTTTTTCATCCAAGACATTTCTGACGTCCTCCTTGAGTTTGCTTTGATTTGTGTTGTGGCTTCGTTGTTCTGTCCTACAATTAACATCCTAATAAACTACTATTAACGAGAAATAAACGGAACGTAAAAGAATTGTAAAGACGAAAAAAAGAAGCCACCGAAGTGACTTCTTTATTGAATCTGTGCTTGGACGTCTTCTAAGTCGAAATACGCCTTCATGATGTCGTGCGCGACACGGGTGTTGATCCCTTCCGCCTCGAGGCCTGGCATGATGATGGCCCAAGCGATTTCCGGGTCATCATATGGCGCCCAGCCGACGTGGTTCGAGTTGAGTGTCTTAATCGGTTCACCGTTCGCGTTTCGCTTCGCTTGACCATCTGGCCCTTCCGCGATCGCTTGAGCGGTACCGGTCTTACCGGCCGCCGTGATTCCCGTCTGTTGCAGGATACGAGACGTTCCACTCTCGACCCCTTGCCGGAATCCTTGGCGCGCCCGTTGAAGAAATTCATCACGAATATCGACTTTATTGAGCGCGTTCGGTTGGAACGTGCTGACGACTTGCTTGTTCGCTTCGTCGAGCGAGCCAGGTTCGATGATTTCTTTCAAGAGATGCGGTTGAATCCGGTATCCGCCGTTCGCAAGCGTCGACGTATACTGCGCCAATTGAATCGGCGTGTATGAGATGAACTGACCGATCGACATATCCATGAGGAGCGTAACACGGTCCGGTACGCTACGGAATCCGATTGATTCATATGGGAGGTCGATCCCTGTCTCAATTCCGAGTCCGAACTGCTTATAGTAATGTTCCATCGTATTGAATGCCTCGGTCACGTTCTCTCCGACGATTTGGCCGGTCGAGTAGTAATCGGCGAGCCGCAGGGCAATTTGGAACATATAAATGTTCGATGATAACGCGAGGGCATCAAGGTCGTTGATGTTCCCCATGTTCCGGTACGACGACTTAAGTGACGAACCGATACGAATCGGCGTGTCATAAATATATTCACCCGGTTGGATGACTTCTTCTTCAAGTCCGAACGCGACCGTCGCTCCCTTGATTGTCGAGCCGATTTGACTCGCCCGCAGGACCGTCCCGGTCGAGACGTCTTTGAATTCGTTCGTTTCATAGTCGAGCTCTTGTCCCGAGAGGGCGAGCAATTCACCCGTTTGCGGGTTCATGACGACGGCGAAGGCACGGTCAAAGTGCGGGCTGCCCGAGCGGCCGGCTCGAATCGCTTTCTTCAAAATCTCATCGATTTCTTTTTGGAATTCGATGTCCGTCGACAAGATGATATCTTTCCCTGGGTTCCCGCTAACGCGAGTCGGTTCTCCGACCGGTTCCCCTTTATACGTCGTGAAGACGTCATAGGCCGGGGTCCCGCGTAGCACGTCCTCATACTGTTGTTCGAGATAAGACGTTCCGACCCGATCATTCAAGCCATACCCCTTCGCTTGATACGAAGCGCGCTGCTCGGCTGGGATTTGACGATAACTTCCGAGGAAGCTTTGGAACGTCTCACCGAACGGATAATCCCGCTGATAATACGGTTCAACACTGACGCCAGGGAGCAGTTCCAAGTTTTCTTCAATCAGTGCCATTTCTTTTGGAGACGCCCCGATTTTAATGACTTGTGGGTCGAGCGCATAGCCTGACTCCATGTTATGTTTGATAGCGATGATTTCTTCGGTCGCATCATCAAACGTGATTTCCGCGTCCGTGATGGAATCGAGCAACAACTGGTCGACGTCTTGGTTCGACATGGCGGCCCGTTCTTCTTCCGATAAATCAGCCAACAGGTTTTGGACCCGTTCTTGCGAGCGCTCCGGATCGATGGCAATCCAATAATCCTTGCGGTCCCGCTCCGTCACTTTACGGTCCTTCTCCGGCACGTCGACGATTTCCGCGAGCTTGATGGCGACTTCGAGCCGCTCTTCCGTCTTCGTCACTTGCGACCGGCGATACATGACCGAGTAGTTCGAGATGGTGTCGGCGAGCACTTGGCCGTTGCGGTCATAGATTTTACCGCGCGGTACCTCGTACTTGATTTTGCTTGATTCGGTCTTCTGAACTTCACGGGCAATCAACTCACCGTTGACGATTTGGACGACGCCTAAACGGAAAATGAGTGTCGCGAATAAGATGAAGACGATAAAGAACAATAAGTTCAATCGCAACGGAAGGTGGTTGCGCCGTTTCTTCGGCACTTTCACACGGTTTCTGGCCAATTCAGTTGTCTCCTTTCTGATTCAATTCCTTCTATAAGTATAGGTGACCTATATGTCAGTGTTATTTCTATTTTTCGACTCGATTTTCACTATATCATAATTTGTTTACAAAATAATGAAATGTAGAAAAAATCCCGAGATTCAATCGAATCCCGGGACTGTGTCATTATTTTGCGTCTGCGTAGAGCTTAGCGACGTAATCCCAGTCGATGACATGGAAGAACGCTTGAATGTAATCCGGACGACGGTTTTGGTAGTTCAAGTAGTACGCATGCTCCCAAACATCGAGACCGAGGATTGGCTGAACGCCTTCCATGATCGGTGAATCTTGGTTTGGAGTCGATGTGACTTCGAGTTTGCCGTTTTTCACGACGAGCCAAGCCCAACCAGAGCCGAAGCGTGTTGTCGCTGCTTTCGTGAACTCCTCTTTGAACGCGTCGAAGCTGCCGAACGCTTCGTCGATTGCAGAAGCGAGTTCGCCCGTCGGAGCACCGTTCTCGTTCTTCTTCAACAATTTCCAGAAGAATGAGTGGTTCCAGTGACCGCCACCGTTGTTGCGGACCGCTGTTTGAATGTCAGCAGGAAGTGAATCGAGGTTTTGAAGCAACTCTTCGAGTGAAGAGTAGTTCACGTCTTTTCCTTCGAGTGCATTATTTACGTTCGTGACGTAAGTGTTGTGGTGTTTCGTGTGGTGGATTTCCATCGTGCGTGCGTCAATGTGTGGTTCAAGTGCATCGTATGCGTAATCAAGTTGTGGTAATTCAAATTTAGCCATAACTAAAATCCCCCTTAAATTGGTTTGAACAACGTTCGTTTTAAATGTAACAGATTTGTGACGGTCGACTCAATTGTAATGCTTCACTCGACGTCTTGTTCAGGTAACGCCCAAACCGAAATCGAACCTGCCGCTACTTTAAATACCCCATGTCCGTCTTCATCAATCTCAATGACCTCATCGACGGTCTGTGTCAAATCGACCCATTTCTCGCCGGCACGGTGCTCGCCGACGAACATCTGTTTCTCGGCTGCTTCACTGTTCGAGATGAGGACAGCACAACCCGAACGCTCGATCTCCTCGACACCTTGACGGACCCAACCGATGACGTGTTCGTCATCGAAGTAGTCGTCCTGTTGACCGTACGCTTTCTCCCGGCGTGCATAAAGGAGCGGATCGATTGCCACTTTCTTCCCATCGGCCGGGTGCGGTCCGTTGATGCCGTAGTAGTCCCCATAGAACACACAAGGGTACCCGTCTTGGCGAAGCAAGATTAAACCGTAGGCGATTTGTTTGAACCAATCTTCGACCCATGACTCGAGTGCTTCCGCCGGTTGTGAATCGTGGTTATCGACGAACGTCACTGAGTGGAGCGGGTGGGACTGGACGAGCGTATCGTCAAAGATCGTCCGCATATCGAACGATTCTCCTTCTGTCGAGGCACGCTGCAAGTTGTAATGGAGCGGCACGTCGAACAAATCGACGTGATAATCGATGTTGTCGAGGAACTCACGGCATGCATCGAGCTCTGACTTCCAGAACTCACCGACCAAGTAGAAGTTGTCGCCTTTTTCAGCTTTCATTTTCTGGCTGAACTCTTTAACGAAATCATAGTTGATGTGTTTGATGGCATCGAGTCGGAACCCGTCGCACTGCGTCTCTTCGATAAACCACTTGCCCCAGCTAAGAACTTCTTCACGGACTTCTGGGTGGTGATAATCGATATTGGCGAACATCAAATAGTCATAGACACCGAACTCGTCATCGACGTTGTCGTTCCATTTTTTGTTTTCACCGAGGATGAAGAAGATACCGCTATGGTCGTTCGCAGCGTCATAATCTGTACCGTTAAAGTGATGGAAGTTCCATTTGAAAGAGGAATGTTTGTCGTTTCGACCTTCGAAATCAAACTTGGTCCAGCCTTCAATCTCGAACGGCTCTTCTGACAGCACTTTCGTGCGATCTTCCGGGTCGACTTCGAGCACATCGAACTTCTCGGTCGCATCGGCCCCGGCTTTATGGTTTAAGACGACATCCATATAGACTTGCATTCCAAGTTCTTGGGCATGCTTCGTCGCCTCGAGTAATTCCTCTTTTGTTCCGTATTTGGTCGCGACCGTTCCTTTTTGGTCAAACTCCCCTAAATCATACAAATCGTACACGCCATATCCCGTATCCTCGTCGCTCTGTCCTTTCGTGACAGGGGGCAACCATAATGCGGTAATTCCGACTTCCTTCAATTCAGAAGCTCGTTCTTTCAATCGCTTCCAATGTTTCTGATCAGCCGGGACGTGCCATTCAAAAAATTGCATCATCGTATGATTTCGTTCCATCTCGCTTCGCCTCATTTCATATTTTTCAAAAAACAAAATGCTAACGGATATTTACCCAGGACTTCGAGTTTGAAAACTAAAAATGAAAACAAAAAACAGCTTTCATCAGAAAGCTGTTCACAAAATGGACCCTGTAGGACTTGAACCTACGACCGGACGGTTATGAGCCGTCTGCTCTAACCAGCTGAGCTAAGGGTCCTTTATTGGTAGCGGCGGAGGGAGTCGAACCCACGACCTCACGGGTATGAACCGTACGCTCTAGCCAGCTGAGCTACACCGCCACGTTGTTATACAGTAATAATATACTGAATGAACGCGTCACTGTCAATCAAAAGTCACATTGAACCAAAAAGTCCCTCCGTCTCAAATGAGCCGGAAGGACCGTTGGATTAGACTGTTGCTTCGTTTCTATCTTCAAGCGTGATTTCTGTGATGTTCATGGCGTGATCACCGATGCGCTCCAAGTTCGAGAGCATATCGACGAAGAACATACCGGCTTGGCCGTCACACTCACCTGTATTCAAGCGGACGACGTGATTTTTACGGAACTGACGCTCCAGCATATCGAGTTTCGCTTCCATCTCGATGACTTGACGCGCTTCGACCATGTCTCCGCTCGCCAACGTTTGAAGTGACTTCTCGAGCGTGGCCCGTGTCAAATCGTACATTTCCGTCAACTCTTTCTGAGCACCGGTCGATAGTGTGACACGTGTCGCCGTCTTATAATCGATCAATTCGATAATATTCTCGACGTGGTCACCGATTCGCTCGATATCGTTGATGGCATGCATGAGTGTCTTATGTTCTTGTGATTCTTGCTCCGTCAAATCAACGGCAGCGAGTTTCACGAGGTAATCTGTGATTTTTGAGTTAAGCGAGTTGAGCGCCTCTTCAATGTGCGCTGACTTCTCGGCATGTTTCTTATCGCCAGTCGTCATATAGTTGCGCGCTTCATCAAGTCCAAGTTTTGCGAAGTCGCCCATGCGGATGACTTCAAACTTCGCTTGTTCGACGGCGATCGATGGTGACTGTTGGATGAAGATTGGATCCAAATGCTGTGCTTTCGTATCGACGATTGAATCTTCACCAGGAACCATTTTCGTCACGATCCAAGCAATCGTTCCGATGAACCAGAATTGGATGAACGTGTTGACGACGTTGAACGTCCCGTGGGCGAAGGCGATTTGCATCTTGTCTTCAATCGCTAAAACATCTGTGATCCAGTAAATATATGCTGTAAACGGTACGAGTGCAATCATGAATAAGATTGTCCCGACAATGTTAAAGATGACGTGGGCTGCTGCCGCACGACGGGCTGCTACCGAAGCACCGATTGAAGCGAGTACCGCTGTAATCGTTGTCCCGATGTTGTCTCCGAACAAGACTGGAAGTGCCGCGTCCAAGTCGATTGATCCACCGGCATACAATTCTTGCAAAATCCCGATCGTTGCTGATGACGATTGGACGATGACAGTGAATACCGTACCGACGACGACACCGAGGAACGGGTTATCACTCATTGATTGCGTCAAGTCGATGAAGTATTCGCTCGAACGGAGCGGCTTCATACCTTCTCCCATGAGCTCAAGACCGTAAAACAGCATCCCGAAACCGAAGAAGATTTGACCCAAATGTTGCAACTTTTCTTTTTTAAAGAAGAAAATCAACACCGCACCAACGGCGATAACAGGCAACGCGTAGGCGCCGACATCGAAACCGATGATGAACGCGGTCACTGTCGTACCGATGTTCGCCCCCATGATGACCCCGATTGCTTGACGGAGCGTCATGAACCCGGCGCTGACAAGACCGACCGTGATGACAGTCGTACCTGACGATGACTGAATTAAGACTGTTACAATGATACCAGCTAGTACTCCGAGGAACGGATTCGATGTATACTTATCAAGGATGTCACGCAGGCGGTTACCTGCTGACTTTTGGAGGCCGTCTCCCATCGATTTGATACCGAAGAGGAAGATCCCTAATCCTCCAAAAAACATGAATAACATTTCTTGCAAATTGTATTCCACGATTTTTGTACTCCTTTTGATTATGAATTAGTTGTGTTTGCTTGGTTTTTAATGCCCTACTCATTATGCCCGCATCACCCATTCGATGTAAACAGGTTTAATGTTAAGGTTTTATTAAACCACTGTATGATTTTTGTTTGTTTTTCTAGTTTTGTACTATAACAGATTGGAGTTCCATTTATGTTCAAGACAACGATTCAGTTTATCCTCCATAGCCTTTACCCGTCCAAGCAGGCGTTACGTCTCCGCTTGGCCCCGCTTCACGCCTATATGATGGCGAGTTTAGTGTTGACGTTGACCGTCACGGTACTCGATTACATCGTGTTACAACCAAATTTCTTTTGGCCGATGTGGTTGTTCTTACATGCGTTTGCGATTTTCTTCTTCTATATGGGACTCGTCGCCCTCAGTGCCCTCCTCGTCCAACTCGTCACGAAATGGCGCACGAAAAAGATGTGGCCGTATCGACAAGCATGGCCGTATGCGGTCGCGATGTCGCTCATTCCGACAGTCAGTCTCGTCGTCCTGTATCACGTTTCTCCGTCCGCGTCGTGGTTCGGGATTCTTCTATTATTCATTTATCTAGTCTTCCCATTATCGCGAATCCCGATTAAACGAACATCATAAAACAAGGCCGGATGAACGCTTCTATGCGCTCGTCCGGCCTTGTTTATTGGAGTGGTGCCAAATCATGCAAGACGTCGTGAAGACGTTCGCTTTGATTGCCGAGATGGGTTCCTGCCGTTTGTAAAGCTCGTTGTGTATCCGTCCATTCTTCGACACCGTCTTGTAAGTCATGCAGTTTTTGCTCGAGCATCATTCCGATTTCGGTCAATTGACCATTCGCTTCCGCCATTTCAAGCAACTGCTGTCCGGTTTGCGATGTCTGTTCCGTGATCGCTTGGAATTGGCTCATTTGTTTTGTGACCTCGTGATCAATTTTCTCGATCCCCGCTTCGACGTCACGTAACGCTGCCCCTAATGATTTAATGTCGGATTCGAAGCGTTCCATTTCCATGAACACTTCGCTTCGTTCTTGCCGAATGGCTTCAATCGTAGCCACAGCGGATAACGTCGATTCGTTCGTCACTTTCGCCAACTGTCCGACCTCGCTGGCGACAACGGCAAATCCTTTGCCATGTTCACCGGCACGTGCTGCTTCAATCGAGGCGTTGAGCGCTAACATTTTCGTCGCAGCCGCGACAGAAAGGATTTTCTTTAGCGCATCATCCGCTCGCTCTGATGTCGCCTCGCTGTCTAATAATCGTTGCTGGACCGCTGCCGCTTTGATGGCAAACGATTCACTCGCTCCTTTGACGCTCGAGAACGATTCCATTTCTAAAGCAATCGTTCGATTTAGTAACTCTGTCCGTTGATCGATTGCAGCGATATCTTTTTCGAATGAACGAACGTGGGCAGCGATATCGGTAAACCGATGGGTCGACTCGGTCGTGAACGACTGGTAAGACTGACTTGTCAGCGCGACCGTTGCCGCTACTTCCTTAAAGCCCACGATTTGCTGTTCATTCGCCTCCAGTTGTCTTCTGAACAGCGGCAAGCTTGATTCGAATGCTGTTGACGTCTCGGTCATCGTCACGAGCGAGCGCGTCCATAATCCAATTAACGTATTGTATGCCTGCTCTAGACTTCGCATTTCAATTGAGTTGGCGTCTAATGTAACTGCTGTGAATGAGCGCGTCGCCACCGACTCACGCAATCGTTCGGCAAACTGCGTCAACGGCTTGACCTCACGACGAATCATGACGGCAAACAAGCCAATCATGAACACGAGCATACTGATCAGGCCAACGAAGACGATTTCTCGTAGTGCCCACATCGAACCGAGTACCGACTGTTTCGTCACAACAATGACGTAATGAGCCTGAAGTTCAGGAATCGGCGTCGCAACGATAAACTCATCATGTTGATCACTGACACTCACGTCTTCCACTAAAATCTCATCTAGGCGATTGCTAAACCGGTCTTCAACTTTTTTCCCACTCAATTTTTCGATATTATCATTGGTCACCAAATACTGACTCGCTTCGAGTCCGTCTGCAGCTAGGATCGAAGCCTGTTGCATATACGTCGATTTTAAAGAACGGGTTAACATCTTTTCGTTCGCGACATACGCACCATACGTCGTCTTGATTGTCTCCCGCATCACAGTCGCTTCTCGATGCAACCGTTTTTCGATTTCGTCGGTCATCAACTGTTCGGCTTTCATGGCGAACCAACCGAATACAATTGAAAATGATATGAGCATGATTGGCATCAACGTCCAAGTCAACCGACTTGCCATCGTCCATTCGTTTCGACGCTTCATCCTCTTCAATCGTTTAAATCGCTTCAACATCCTTCATTCCACCTCTTCACACGTCATTTCATTGAATATATCGGTCTTCAGACGGTGGAAAATTATGAAGCATCTGTTAAGATAACGTTAGCGTTTCGTAAGAGCACATCTCGCAAGCGCTTGCCGGGTGCTTTTTCACAAACATTTCGTTATGATAATAAGGAAACCACTCATCTTAAATCGATTGGAACCTTTCCAAAAGAAGGAGATTACGTATATGTCAGAAATTTTGCATCGTTCATTAACCCGTCCGATTCGTGTCGGCAACCTCATCATTGGGGGATCGAATGAGGTCGTCATCCAGTCGATGACGACAACGAAAACACATGACGTCGAAGCGACCGTCGCCGAAATTTTGCGTCTTGAAGAAGCAGGCTGCCAAGTCGTCCGCGTCGCTTGTCCGGATGAGCGCGCTGCCGATGCCCTCGCTGAGATTAAGAGCCGCATCAATATCCCGCTCGTCGTCGATATTCACTTCGACTACAAATTGGCGCTCAAAGCCATCGAGAGCGGTGTCGATAAGATTCGAATCAACCCGGGTAACATCGGTCGTCGCGAGAAAGTCGAAGCGGTCGTCAACGCCGCTAAAGCAAAAGGCATCCCGATTCGCATCGGTGTCAACGCCGGCTCACTCGAAAAGCAATTCCTTGAAAAGTACGGTTATCCGACGGCTCAAGGAATGGTCGAGAGTGCCATGCACCACGTCAAAATCTTAGAAGACCTCGGTTTCTATAACACAATCATCTCGCTTAAGGCATCTGACGTAAACTTGGCCCTCGAAGCGTATACGCTCGCAGCCAAGACGTTCGATTACCCGCTCCACGTCGGAATCACGGAATCAGGCCCGCTCTTCTCGGGATCACTCAAGTCTGCTGCCGGCCTCGGGGCAATCCTTTCGCTCGGTATCGGTTCGACGGTCCGTGTCTCACTATCTGACGACCCGGTCGAAGAAATCAAAGTCGCCAAAGAAGTGCTCAAATCGTTCGGTCTCGCGGCCAACGCGGCGACGCTCATCTCATGCCCGACATGTGGACGCATCGAAATCGACTTGATTTCGATTGCGAAAGAAGTGGAAGAGTATATCCAAAACATTAACGTCAACATCAAGGTCGCTGTGCTCGGCTGTGCGGTCAACGGACCGGGTGAAGCACGTGAAGCCGATATCGGCATCGCCGGTGCCCGCAACGAAGGCCTGCTCTTCCGTCACGGGAAAATCATCCGTAAAGTGCCTGAAGCCACGATGGTCGAAGAGTTGAAGAAAGAAATCGACGCCATTGTCGCCGAGAAACTTGCCGCTCGCGAACTCGAGGAGCAAGAACTCGCCAACCAATCTAACTAATCCTTCGCCCGCTCGGTTGCAACCGAGCGGGCTTTTGGTACAATAAGGGTTATGAGCAAGGAGGGACGAAGATGCACATTGGAATAGACCTCGACGGAACCGTCACGGATCCGCAAAGTTGTTTTCACTATATGAACGACGCACTCGGGTACGCCATCGATTATCATCAAGCGACCGAATACGAGTTGCATACGTATACCGATATGACGCAAGAAGCGTTTTGGCGCTTCATGATTGAGCAAGGCCACGAGGAAGCGATTTATCGTCGCTCACTTCCCCACTCTGAAGTGAACGACGTCCTTTGGCACATGCGAAAAGCACACCGTCTCCATTACGTCACGGCCCGCAGCGAAGCCGTCCGCGCCGTCACAGAGGAGTGGATTCGGCAGCATGAACTCCCACTCGACTCGCTCATCATGACAGGGAGCCATGACAAGGTCGGCGTCGTCAAACAGCTCGAACTCGACCTATTCATGGAGGACCGTTATGAGAACGCGATCTCGATCCATGAACAGACGACCATTCCGGTCCTGTTGTTCGATGCGCCGTATAACCGCAAACCGTTACCGGACGGGGTGAAACGGATCACATCTTGGAACGAGGCGCTCCACATCGTCAATCGCTTCGAGACGACCAAGTCCATCACCATTTAAAAAAAGCCCCATATACGTTGGATAGGAATATCCACTGTATACGGGGCTTTTTTATATGCGTCCGATTGCTTCGATGACGTCCGTTGCGAGGACACTCGCCGGATGCATCTGCCGACTCGCGGCTTGTGCCGCCAAGGCGTGCCATAGGACGGCTTGTTCGTTCGGGGACGACTCGGTGTCGATTCGGTCCGTCCGCGCCCAGAGCGCGAGCAACATTCCGGTCAAGACGTCGCCGCTCCCTCCTTTCGAGAGCGCCGCGGCTTGAACCGTATTGACCGCCCCCGTCCCGTCTGGTTTGACAATGAGCGTATGCGTCCCTTTCAAGATGAGGTGAATCCCATGTTGCCGTGCGAAGTCTGACGCGATATGGAACCGGTCCGCTTCAATCTCGGCGACGGATCGTCCCGTCAAGCGAGCGAACTCTCCCGGGTGCGGCGTCAACGTGAGAGGACCTTCTGCTTCGAGATGTTCCGTCGTCAAGGCGCCCGCATCGACGATCAGCGGTTTCGATTGACGACGGACGGTTTGCCATAAATGGTCCGACCGTTCATCGTCGACGAGACCTGGCCCAATCGCCGTAGCTGCATACTCCTTGTCCGGCAATTCATCGATGTCGTAATACATCGCCTCAGGTAAACTCGATGCCATGATGTGCGCCTCCGATGGGATGGCCAGGTCCAGTAAGCCAATGCCAGTCCGTAGCGCCGCCCGGGCCGCCAAAAACGGGGCTCCAATCAAATGACGGCTGCCGCCAATCAAACATCCATGTCCATATCGATTCTTATGACCGTACGGGTCGCGCTCGAGCAAGCCCCGATCAAAGTCTGACTCGGTCAACACGCGCCATTCAGACGTGTGAGGCAGTCCGATCTCGACTACCTCGACCGTCCCATAGTATGGGGCCGTCTCTGTTAAAAAGGCACTCCGCTTATAGCCGTGTAGCGAAAACGTCGAATCTGCCTTAACCGCATGTCCGTCAAATTCTGACGCCTCATCACTTGGGACACCGGACGGCACATCGATCGCTATGACCGGCGCCGACTGTTCACGAATCCAAGTGATGACGTTCCTCGCCTTTCCGGTGACCGGACCATGAAATCCGACCCCGAACAAGGCGTCGACGACATAATCGGCGTCTCGAGGCTCCTCAACGATGGTGACGAAACGGCGCGCATATGCTGCATGCCGTTCCCCTTCCGACGACTTCGGTTCGCCAAATGGGGCATAGACAAAGACGTCACACCCTCGCTGTGCCGATTCTCGAGCCACGACCCAGCCGTCCCCACCGTTATTGCCGGTGCCGCAGATGACGAGCACCGACGAGCGTGGCCGGAAGGTCAGACGGGCCGCCACGGCCGATGCTGCCCGTTCCATTAACACGTCGGCCGGCATCCCTTGCCGGAGCGCCGTCGCATCGGCTTGTTTGATTTCGGCTGCGGTGTAAATCATCTCGACTCCCCCTCTCTTGATTCGACAAAAAAGGGATTGCATCCACAATCCCTTCTCGTCACTTACATTGTTTACAATACCCGTAAATTTCGAATTTATGATCGACGACCTCAAAATCAGGATCGAGCGTCTCGACATAGCGCATCGGGCAGAGCTCGAGCAGCTTCGTCTTACCGCAACCGCGGCAAATCAAATGGTGATGATGATGATTCGACCCGCACGTGACGCGGAACGCCTTCTCTCCATTCAATTCGGTCGCTTCGAGCAATCCTTCCTCGGCGAATGACTTCAAGTTGCGGTACACGGTGTCAAAACTCATCGTCGGATGTTTCGCGCGCATATAGTCGAGCACGTCCTTGGCACTGACGTAACGCTCTTCCGCCGCGAGAAAGGCAAACATCTCAATCCGTTTCGGTGTCACTTTGAGCGACGACGATTGCAGACGGGTCAATTGTTCAGTTTCCTTCATAACGAACCTCCTTCTTCCGAGCGAGTCCGAATCGTTCGGCCAACATGACGACGGCTAAAATCATAACGGCGAGCAGAACGATGACACCACCCGGGGCGACATCGAGCTCATAGGCGAGGATGAGTCCGCCAATCGTCGCGACTTCTCCGAACACGATTGACCAGAGAATCGTTTGCTTGAAGCTGCTCGTGAACCGGAGCGCAGCCGCGACCGGTAATGTGATCAGACTCGAGACGAGCAGTGTGCCGACGATGCGCATGCTGACGGCGATGACGAGCGCGACGACGAACATGAACAGCACGTGGAGCATCGTACTCGGCAGACCCGACACTTTCGCCTGTTCTTCATCGAACGACAAGAACAACAGCTGTTTATAGAACACGATAATGACGAGTAGCGTGAAACCCGCCACCGCCAAAATCATCCAGATGTCTGATAGACTGACCGCTGAGATTGACCCGAACAGGAGCGTCGACAAATCGATGGAAAACCCGCGCGACAACGAGATGAAGATCGCACTGAGTCCCATCCCGGCCGACATCATGATCGGAATCGACAACTCTTGGAAATGGACGTATTTTCCGCGGAGCCAATTGAGGCCGAGCGCGGCGAGCACGGAGACGAGCGTCCCCAAGTAAAGCGGGTTCAAGTCGCTGAACAGCAGAATATACTGTCCGAGGAACAGACTGAACGAGATTCCGGCAAGCGTCATATGGGACAATGCGTCGGCAATTAAGCTCATCCGTCTGACAACGACGAACGAGCCGATGAGCGGCGCGGTGAACCCGATGACGACGGCTGCGATGAACGCATAACGTAAAAAGCTGTACGTGAACAGATCCGTGATCATGACGTACCTTCATGGACGAGCACTTTGACCGGGTACGGCTTAATCGCCGTCAATTCGCCGAGTTCACTATATTCTTTTAATCCACAGTTGCATGCCATACGTCCGTGATCGAGATGGACGACTTTCGTGACGAGGTCGGTGACGACGTTCAAGTCATGGGTAACGAGAATGAACGTACATGACGTGTGCTCGCGCAACAGATGGAGCACCTCATAAAAATCACGCAAATGTTTTTGGTCGACCCCGACCGTCGGCTCATCCAAGATGAGCAAGTCCGGTTGGTTGACGATCGCTCGAGCAATAAAGACGCGCTGTTGCTGACCGCCGGACAGGCTGCCGATTTTCCGATGTCGAAACTGCCACATATTGACCGTCTCGAGTGCATTTTGAATGGCCGCCTTGTCTTCGATATTCAATCGTTTGAATAGACCGAGGCGTCCATAGCGGCCCATGGCGACGACTTCCTCGACCGTCACCGGAAATCCAGAGTTAAACGACGCGGCTTTTTGGGAAACGTAACTGATACGAGACTTGTCTTTGAACTGTCCTTGGGGACGGCCGAACAGTTCGACCGATCCGGTTTGCGGCGATAACAATCCGAGAATCGTCCGAATCAGCGTCGATTTGCCGGAACCGTTCTCCCCGACGACGGCGACAAAGTCGCCTTGTTTAATATCGATGGACACGTCCTGTAGCGCGGCGGTCCCATCGTAATGATAGGAAACATGATTTAATTTTACGACGGATGTCGTCATAAGCTACCCTTCTCTCGTGTTATAAATCGTAATCATTTCTACTTGCTTGGCGTCTGTATTATACAGAATATCAGTCCATGCTTCAAGTATAGAGGCAATGCGAGCCGATTGGCGGCGCACGAACTGAAATCCGTATGTAATTTTATGATCTTCGTTGTACACTAGAGATAACGCAGAGGGGGTTTTTCCGTGGAGAAAAAACTAGCAGTCATCGATATCGGGTCCAACTCGATTCGTAACGTCATTTTTGAAGTGAACGGCCACGGTCAGTATTTTGAACGGTTGAACGTGAAAGAAGTGGCACGGCTGTCGAGCCATATCACCGATGACAATGAACTGTCCGAGTCTGGCATCGAGGCGCTCATCGAGACGCTGAATCACTTTAATCGCTTGAACGAGCATCACGAAGTGAAAGAAGTGTTGCCCGTCGCGACGGCCGCCATCCGCAACGCCAGCAATTCCGAGGCCATTTTAGAAGAAGTCCGGCAAGCGACCGGCATGGAGATTCGGTTGTTGAGCGACTATGAGGAGGCGTTTTACGGCTACTCGGCCATCATCAACTCGACGTATATCGAGGACGGCTATTCAGTCGATATCGGTGGTGGTTCAATGGAAGTGACCTACTTCAAAGATCGTGAACTCGTCTTCTATCACAGCTTCCCGTTCGGAGCCGTCACATTGACCGAGGACTTCATGAAGGGTGACACGCTCACGAAAGACGAGCGTAAACAATTGACGACGTTCTTGAAAAAGTCGTTCAAAGAGATCGACTGGCTCGAGCCGCACGGTATACCGCTCGTCGGTGTCGGAGGCACGGCTCGAAACCTCGTTCGGGTCGAACAGTCGATGTCCTTGTTCCCACTCGAGGGAATTCATCAATACACGCTCGGGGCCGACCGCCTGCATGATGTCGTCGACGAACTCATACAAATGTCGCCGAAACAACTTGGGCGTCTCGACGGTTTGTCGAAGGACCGGATGGACATCATCGCCCCGGCCGTGACCGCCATCGATGAACTGGCGAAGTATTTGAAAGTTCCTGAGTTCATGATGAGCAACAACGGACTACGCGAGGGCTTGTTCTATGAGTACTACTTAAAGGAAAACAATCGGGTCCGTTTCGGTGACGTCAAAGAAGAAAGTTTCCGTCATTTCGAGAAGCAGTATGCCGTCGACCCGGTCCGTCATCAACACTTGATTCATCTCGCCCGCCAAATTTACACCGGCTTGATTGAGACGAAGACGATTAAGCCGAAACCGTTCGAACCCGGTCTTTTAGAAGGGGCGTGCCGGCTCGCTTATGTCGGGGAATATATCGACCATAATAACAAGAGCGACCACACGTTCCACTTGATTACGACGAACGATTTTAAAGGGATGAACAACGAGGACAGGCTCGCCCTCGCCTTGGTGACGTCCTATAAATCACGACGCCTGCTCGAACAACATATCGAAGGCTTCCCCGAATGGTTCGACTCGAAGATGTTGAAGAGCTTAGAGCTGCTCGGCTCCATCGTCAAGCTCGTCGACGCGCTCGATTTGACCGAACGTCAAGTCGTAGAGAACGTCGACGTATCCTCGACCGAGGAAGGACTTGTCTTCACGCTTCATACGCACACATCCCCGCGCTTTGAACTGCAACGCGGCATCCGCCATAAAAAACATTTGGAACGTGCGATTGACCAATCAATCGAGTTACGCGTAGAGGAGAGAGATTCATGACCATCTACTTACCCGAACATTTCAATAACCGTGAGCTCAGCTGGCTGAGCTTCAACGAACGCGTCTTGCAAGAAGCGATGGACGAACGCAATCCGCTCATGGAACGGCTGAAGTTTCTCGGCATCTTCAGCTCGAACCTCGATGAGTTTTATATGGTCCGTTTCGGCGGATTGAAAGACGAGGTGCTCGCCGGCTTCAACCGTCCGGAAGACAAGGCCGGTCTGACGCCGAAGCAGCAAATCAAAGCCATCTCCATCAAGGCGCAAGAGCTCGTCGAGGTCCAGTACGCGACATATAAGAAAATCCTCAAGCAGCTCGCCGCGGAGAACGTCCGTTTCTTGCGGCCGAAACATTTGAATAAGACGCAACTCGAGTTCGTCAAACTCTATTTCCGGACGCATGTCTTCCCTGTCTTGACGCCGATTGCCGTCGACGCCTACCGGCCGTTCCCGATGTTGTTGTCTAAATCACTGAATATCGCCGTCGAGATCGCCTCGACCGATGAAGGCAAGAAACGGCTCGCTCTCGTCCAAGTGCCGGCCGTCTTGCCACGCTATCTCGAGCTACCGACCGAGGATGAGGACCATACCGACTTGATGTTGCTCGAGGATGTCATCATCCAGTTCATCGACTCGTTGTTCAAAGGGTTCGAAGTCGAGTCGACGATGCCGTTCCGAATCACCCGAAACGCCGATATGCCGTTCCATGAGGAAGGCAGCCGCGACGTCTTGAAACAAATCGAGAAAGAGTTGAAGAAACGACGCTACGGGGTCGCGATTCGGCTCGAGGTGCAGCAACGGTCACTCAGTAAAGAGCTGTTGTTCATGCTCCAGGACGTGCTCGACCTTCATGACCGGGACATCTTCCTCGTCGATGGTCCAATCGATTTGACGTTCTTGTTCGGGGTCTATAATAAAATCGGGATCGAGTATGATGAGATGATTAACGAGACGCTCATTCCGTTCGTCCCGGAAGGACTTGAACCGGGGAAAGATTTGTTCCAAGCGGTACTGAAAAAAGATTACTTGCTCCACCATCCGTACCATTCGTTCGACCCGGTCGTCCGCTTCATCGCCCAGGCGGCCAAAGACCCGAACGTCCTCGCCATCAAGCAGACGTTATATCGGGTGTCCGGTGACTCGCCGATTATCAAGGCGCTGACCGATGCCGCCGAGAGCGGGAAGCAAGTGACGGTGCTCGTCGAATTGAAGGCCAGGTTCGATGAGGAGAAGAATATTCAATGGGCAAAACAGCTCGAGAAAGCCGGCGCCCACGTCATTTATGGCTATAAAGAGTTAAAGACGCACTCGAAAATTACGCTCGTCGTCCGTATTCTTGAAGGCGGCGTCTTGCAACGGTTCGTCCATCTCGGTACCGGCAACTATAACGACTCGACCGCCAAGCTGTACACGGACATCGGCTTGTTGACAACGAACGAAGAGCTCGCCGAAGACGCGACCAACTTCTTCAACTGGCTCTCGGGGTACGGAGAACGTCCGTCGTGGCATAAATTCGAGACGTCACCGGACGACATGCACGACTTCTTCCTTCAAAAGATTGAGGACGAAATTAAACTGCACGAGAAATACGGCAACGGCCGCATCGTCGCCAAGATGAACTCGATTACCGACAAGCCAATTATCACGAAACTATACGACGCCTCACAGGCCGGCGTCAAAATCGATTTAATCATCCGCGGCATCTGTTGTCTGCGTCCGGGCATTAAAGGCATCTCGGAAAACATCCGTGTCATCTCCATCATTGATCGCTATTTGGAACACTCGCGTATCTTCTACTTCTATCAAAACGGGAAAGAAGACTTATATTGTTCCTCTGCCGACTGGATGACCCGTAACATGCGCAAACGGATTGAGATTCTATTCCCAATCCTCGATGCGGGACATAAGTCGTATATTAAAGACATGCTCGCGCTACAACTCGTCGATAACGTGAAAGCCAGAATCCAGCGTGCTGACGGCAGTTATGTGTATTTGAAACAAGAAGCCGGACAAGAACAAATTCAATCACAAATCATCATCCATCAATACACGGGCGGCCGCTGGAACAACATTCCGAGCGTGTTTGAACGGGAACCTTCGAACTGGGCCGAACGGGAAGTCCTTCGCTTACGAGCTGAAAATGAGAAAATGACAGATGACTGATGTTAGACTTCTCAAACGAGAATGAACATTGTATAATGAATTCGGTTACCTGTTAATAAAGCGTTTTCATTTCGATTATGGAGGAATCATTCATGCAAGAAATCCTATTGTCATTGCTCGCTGGTCTTATTTGTGGCATGATTTTCACCGCTTTGAAGTTGCCGCTCCCTGCCCCACCCGTTTTACCTGGTGTCATCGGCATCTTCGGTGTGTTTCTTGGGATGAAAGTATATCAATTCGCACTCGCGAACTGGCCATTTTAATTCAAAAAACGAAGCCCGCGGGCTTCGTTTTTTTTACATATCGTAATGTCTTGCTTTGTGACACGTCGGGCAAAGCCATGTACCGCTTCCTGCTTCGAGATGATACTCCATCAGACGAACCCCAAATGCTCCAAAACGGCTCAAGTCATCCCCGCATGCCTCACAGACAGTCGTCGGGGCGAGTTGTAACCTTGCCTGCTCGTCCGCCAAATGGGCGCGGAACGTCTCCCGGGTCCACTTCGCAGAAGGGACGCGGTACCCCCGCTCCCACTTATCACGAATCTCGACGTCCGTGTCCCCTTCATACAGGCCCGTTCGCAGCAGCGGATGATGAAAGTCGAGGCCGATCACATCGACGAGACTATACGCCGTCACCTCGGGCGTTGCCTCCGTCCGCCAATAGCGGTCGAACGGGCGCTGCGTCTTCTCGACGAGCATGACTTCGACTTCGGCCACGATTCCATATCCGAGAATCTCAATCCACGCTGTCGCCTCGTCAATCTGCCCTTCCACATAAAACGGGCTCGCTTCTTGAAAATATGTCGGAAGCGCAGACCAGACGTCATATACGTTCGGGTTGATTCGGATGACGCTCATCTTATTGGTGCGCGAGCGTGAACTGTTCGCGCCACTCGGCGTCAAAGCGGTTCGCCCGGAACATCTCGATTTCCTGCTTGTATGGTGCCACTTTCGTCTTCTCACTGATTGGAATATATGGCGTCTCTAAAATCTTCGGCAAGTGGGTGAACGCCTCGTGATGGATGATGCGGTTCAACGTATCAAAGCCGATCTCCCCGTATCCGATATTCTCGTGCCGGTCTTTCTTCGCGCCACGGACGTTCTTCGAGTCGTTGACGTGGATGACACCGAGCCGATCCAATCCGACGATTCGGTCGAACTGTTCGATGACGCCGTCCAAATCACCGACGAGGTCGTAACCTGCGTCATGGACGTGACACGTATCGAAGCAGACCGAGAGACGATCGTTATGCGTCACTCCATTGATGATGGTCGCTAGCTCCTCGAACGTCTTGCCGAGCTCGCTGCCTTTCCCAGCCATCGTCTCGAGCGCGATTTTAACCGTCTCATCGCCAGTGAGCACTTCGTTCAAGCCCTCGATGATGCGAGCGAGTCCGACGTCTTCACCGGCACCGACGTGGGCCCCGGGATGGAGCACGACATGGCGCGCGACTTGGAGCGCCTCGGCCCGTTTAATCTCGGCTGCTAAGAACGACACGGCGAGTTCAAACGTCTCGGGTTTCGTCGTATTGCCCAAGTTGATGATATAAGGGGCATGGACAACGATTTCCTCGATGTCGTGTGCCGCCATATGAACGAGCGCCGCCTCGATATTCAAGTCTTCAATCGGTTTGCGACGTGTGTTTTGGGGCGCACCCGTATACACCATCATCGTGTTGGCACCGTAAGATACGGCCTCTTCACTTCCTGCGAGCAACATCTTCTTACCGGAAACTGAAACGTGGGAACCAATTTTTAACATAGTCATTTCTCCTTCATTCTCATCTGTCTTTAGTGTACACAAAAAGAAGAATCGACTCCACGAAGTCGATTCTTCTTTTGGTTAGCGACGGTTCTTCTTACGAACTTCGCGACGTTCCTGACGTTGGCTCTGCATATGTTCACGTGAGGCCGTCTCTTTCAACTTATACTTGAACTTCTTCTTGTAACCAGGCTTGACCTTTTTCTTCGCCTTCTTGATTTCGCCCGCCATCCGGCTGTGCGCCGTTTGCGAGACTTTCATCTTCCGGTCGGTCGTTCGGCGTTTGCGTGTCTTAATCTCTTGAAGTGACCCGTTCTTCACATCGACGTGCTTGAACGTGAAACCACGCTCTTCGAGTCGATTGATCGGACCGTTCTCGTGATCTTCATACAACGTGTACGCTTCACCCGTCTCACCGGCGCGGCCCGTCCGGCCGACGCGGTGCGTATAGAAGTCAAGGTCTTTTGGAATCCCGAAGTTGATGATGTGCGACACACCTTTAATATCGATGCCGCGCGCCGCCAAGTCGGTGGCGATGACGAACTGATATTTCGCGTCGTTAATGTCTTTGATGGCTTGCTTCCGGCGACGAGCTTGCATGTCCCCATGAAGCGTGCCGACGTTGAGTCCCGCCTCGCGGAACGACGTCTCCAACTCATCTGCATCTTGTTTCGTGTTTGTGAACACGAGACAGACGAACGGGTTAATCGTTTTTGCGATTTCGACCGTCAACGCCTTACGGTCACGGTGACGGACCGGGATGACGTGATGCTTGATTTTCGGAACGACACGGTGCTCTTCACTCGCTTCCGCGTAGCGTGGGTCGTGCAAGTATTTCTTCAAGAACGGCTGTAACTTCTCAGGGATTGTCGCTGAGAAGACCATCGTTTGAAGTTTCTCTGGCAACGACTGCGCGATGCGGTCGACTTCAGGCAAGAAGCCCATGTCAAGCATTTGGTCAGCTTCATCGACGACGAAGTGCGTGACTTTGTGCGGGAATAACGCTTGGACTTTCATCAAGTCGAGCAAACGACCTGGTGTCCCGATGATCAGTTGTGGTGGGTTTTTCATCTTGTCGATTTGTCGTTCCCGGTCAGTTCCTCCGACAATCAGACTTGTCTTAATATAGTCCGGCTGTTTGACGAGGAGTGTTTTCAACTCTTCGTGAATCTGCCAAGCGAGTTCGCGCGTCGGTGCGACGACGATGGCTTGGACCGATTCTTCTTTCGGATCGATTGCTTCTAAAATAGGTAAGAGGAACGCAAGCGTCTTCCCCGTCCCGGTTTGTGATTTCCCAATGATATCGCGGCCATTCATCGCAGCCGGAATAATCCGGGCCTGAATGTCCGTCGGTACTGTGATGCGCTTTTCTGTCAAGGCATCGACGATAAACGGTAACAATTTGAACTGTTGGAAGCTGTTCAATCGATACACCTCCTGTTTCTTTCCACTTTTCCTAGCATAGCGGAATCTAATCATTTGTCAATTAATCTTTTGCGAGCCCTTCATATAAATAGCTCGATGTGTAGTAGTGTGGTGCGATTTTTTTGCCGCTCAAATGTAGTTCGAGCGCTTTAAATCCGACCTCGATCATCTCGTTCGGAGATTGGACGACCGTCGCATTCACTTTGCCGTTGTGGATGAGCGGATAAATTTCTGTCACCCCGTCAACCGACACGAGCGTTTTGTCGCTGAGCCCATGACTTTCAAGGGCGCGGACGACACCGAACGTATTGTCATCGTTATGCGAGAAGACGGCATCGAACGGGATATCAGCCTCGAGCCAACGTGACATCTCAATCTCCGCTTGGAACGTATCATAGTTTCCGGTGATGGAAGCGACGACTTGAAGGTTGTCGTTCGCCTTATCATATTCCGTCAATCCGAGACTCCGGTCAATCGTCGAGCGGACTTTGGCCGTCCCGCGCACTTCGACGACTCGAATCGGACGGTCGAGCCCCGCGTGTTGGGCGGCGATATGGTTCGCCGCCATGCGGCCGATCTCGACGTTGTCGGACATGACGGACGTCAAGACGCTCTCATGGTCAATCATGCGGTCAATCGCGATAATTGGGATCCCTTCCCGCTTGGCACGCTCGAGCGACGGACGAATGAACGCCTCGTCGAGCGTCGTCACAAAAATCGCTTCGACCCCGCGGTCAATCAAGGCGTCCAACTTCTCTTTCTCTAACACCCGTGAGTCCTCGCTCGTCGTCGGGACAGGGATGAACCCTTTTTGATTCGCCGTCCTGACGAAAGCAGCCAACAATTTATTGGCGTGCTCATGCTTTTCACTGACGAAGACGAAACCGACTTCGTTGTTCTCACTCGAACGTTCCGGCAATTGAATCGAGGTGATCAGTAAAATCGTCAACGCCCAGACGACAGGTAGCCATAACCAGTAATGTTTGAATCCTTTCGTCATGGGTGCGACCGCCTTGGGATTTTAATCATCATGGCCGTACCTTCTCCTTCAACGCTCTCGATGTTCATGTCACCGTTCACGGCTTTCAAGTATTCGCGAATCATGTAGAGACCTAAGCCGTTGCCGTTCTCTTTCGTCGTGTAAAACGCCGATCCGACCGATTTGACTTGAGCCTCGGTCATGCCGATGCCGTTATCCTCAATCAAAAAGCGATAATCCCGCTCCGTGAACTGAATGGTGACCGTCACATTCCCGTCGGCCCCTTTCGAGTCGACGGCTTCGACCGCATTTTTGAACAAGTTGTAAATGATTTGAATGAGCATGTCGCTCGAGCAGTAAAACGGCGGCATGTCGTTCGGGAAGTTCAACTCCCAATTCGTGACCCGTTTATAACACTCGGCGTCGAGCAAGAATTCAAGGCGACTCGCAAACTCTGTCATATCGAGCCATTCTTCTTGCAGTTTCGCCTGATCTGGCTTGGCGAGCGTGAGCATCGTCGTAATCAAATGGTTGGCCCGGTCGAGCTCTGAGAGGGCGAGGTCAAGCATTTCTTGGCTGCTATGCCCCTCTTTCACCATCTGTAACGTGATTTGGACCGGTGTGAGCGGGTTGCGGATCTCATGAGCGATTCCGGCCGCAAGCTGTCCGAGCGAGGCGAGCTTCTCTTGCTGAAGCAACAGTTGTTGCTGGCTAAGCTGTTCCCGTCGTGCCGTCTCCATGCGGCGGGAATAGTCGTTATACGTATCAAGCAACGTCTCGACTTCTTTGGAGCCGGTCCGTTCTAGTTGAATCGGTTCGAGCGACTGCTGCTTCTTGATGTTTTGCACGAGCTCGAGGAGCGGGCTCGTCAACGTCTTCGACAAGAGCAAACCGACCATGATACTTAAAAAGAACGTGACGAGCGTAATCATTAAATATTGCCAGCGCGTCGCATAGACCGCCTCGTACACAGAATCAGTACTATGTTTGGCGAGGACGCTCCAGCCGGCGACGCGGGCGTCCGGTTCATACATGATGACGTCATCCTTAGTGCTGAAAATCGTCCGGACCGCATAGTCGTCCGTCGCCTCGATAATCGAGCGAGGCAGACGACGTTCCGCGTCCGTGACGAGATTGAACGACGTCGATAACACCTCGCCCCGCTCGTTCAACAAGTAAAGAATCATATCGTCGTTCGCCGATTCGAGCATGCGTCGATATAAATCGGAGTTGAGCACGCTGATGCTGCCGCCGAACATCCCGACCAACCGGTTATCCTCAAGGACCGGTACGTACAAAAATGTCCCGACGTCACCGGAGATGGAAATCGGTTCACTCATGAATAAGTCGTTGCCTCCACCGTTGAGCACTTCGTTAAACTTTGCATCGGCTTTCAGCGTCGTAGCCGGCACTTGACGTTGCGAGTACCATTTAAAGGCATCGTCCCGTAAATCGTAATAAAAAATCGAGGTAAAGCTCGTGCGCTGATTCAAATAGCCGGTTCGAATCCGTTCTTCGATATACGTCTCGTTTCCGACGTAGGCGCCGAGATAGACCAAGTCTTCATACAGTTTACCGAGTCGCGTCTCTAGGTTCTCGATACTTCCGTCAATCGCATAATCAAATTGTTCTTTCGCTAGCTCTTCCGCCCGGGACACCGTCACACGATCGGCAGAGAACGCTAGTGAAGAGATGACAAGTCCTAGTATAATGAAGATAATAAATGTAATCTGAAAGAAGTACGATTTTCGAACTTCAAGCAATGTTCTCAAGCGTTCCACGGTGTCCCTCCTTTCTAACCTTAAGATTATAGCATGAATACACGCAATTCTTTTCGTATTTTCGAAACAATGTTAGACTAATACGTATGAAAGCATCGCGAAAGGAGCGTTCCTTACAAAATGAAAGTTAAAAAAATCAGTCCACGCGGATACTGCTACGGCGTCGTCGATGCCATGAAGCTCGCCAACGAAGCGGTGGCCAACCCAGATTTACCGCGTCCTATCCATATACTCGGCATGATCGTCCATAACCGACATGTCACCCAAGCGTTCGAGGACCTCGGCGTCAAGACGGTCGACGGCGAGGATCGCATGAAAGCACTCGAGACCATCGACCGCGGAACGGTCGTCTTTACCGCTCACGGCATCTCGCCGCTCGTACGTAAACGTGCCATCGAGAAAGGATTGACGATTGTCGATGCCTCGTGCCCGGACGTCTTGGTCACGCACGATTTGATTCGTGAAAAGACGGCCCTCGACTATGAGGTCATCTATATCGGGAAGCACGGACACCCGGAACCAGAGGGTGCCATGGGCGTCGCCCCGGGCAAAGTTCATCTCGTACAATATGAACGGGATTTCGAGGCGTTGCCGGCCCATCTCTATGAGACGAAAATCCTCGTCACGAACCAGACGACGATGAGTCAATGGGACGTCTCGGCCTTGATCGAAATGATTCAAGAGCGTTATCCACACGTCGAAGTGCATAATGAGATCTGTAACGCGACACAAGTCCGTCAAGAAGCGGTGGCCGAACAAGCCGGCGATTGCGAACTGTTAATCGTCGTCGGCGACCCGAAATCGAATAACTCGAACCGCCTGGCCCAAGTCTCTAAAGAGATTGCCGGCACGAATGCCTATCGCATTGGTGATTTGAGCGAGCTCGACCTGGCTTGGCTCGATGGTGTCGAGACGGTCGCCGTCACGTCAGGCGCGTCGACACCGACGCCGATCACAAAGAAAGTGATCGACTTCTTGAGCCAATATGACCCGCTCGATTTGAGCACACATGACAAGACCCCTTATCTTGAACTCCGTAGCATCCTCCCGAAAGTGAAGGCGCTCCGTAAGTGACATCAAACCCCGTCCTCGTGAGAGGACGGGGTTTTCACATCATCAATAGAAACGAAACGGATTCGTATCGGCTTCGGACACGAAGAATTCGACATCGAGCTTCGCACGTTCTCCTTTTTGCCGCATGACGTCGACGACACCCTGCTTCATGACACTCTCGACATGATGACCCGGGTCGACGACCGAAAGACCGAGAGCCATCGCGTCGTGCGCCACATGGAAATACAAGTCACCCGTCACATACACGTCCGCGCCTTTGAAATGGGCGGCCGACACGTATTTGTTCCCATCACCACCGAGGACGGCCACTTTCTCGATTGTCCGGTTCGGATTGCCAACGATACGCACCGCCTCGACGCCAAAGCTCGCCTTGACGTGCTCTGCGAACGCAGCGAGTGTGAGCGGGGTCGACAGACGACCAATGCGCCCGAGACCGAACACACGCCCCTCGATGTCGTCCCGAATCAAATCATAGGCGACCTCTTCATATGGATGTGCGTCCGTCATCGCCTTGAGTACTCGTTTCTTTTGGCTCTCCGTGACAATCGTCTCGATTTTCACTTCCTCGACATGTTCCATCTTGCCGTGTTGGCCTAGATAGGGGTCCGACCCTTCGAGTGGTGTGAACTGACCCTCTCCCGAGACGGTGAACTGACAGTCCCCATAATCTCCGAGACGACCGGCTCCGGCCCGGCCGAGCGCATCCGACACGGCTTGTCGATGCGTCGTCGGGACGAACACGGACAGTTTATACACCGGTTCTTCATACGTCGGGATGAGCACCGTCGGATCGACCAACCCGAGTGCCTCACTCATCCAGTCGTTGACCCCGCCCTCGCAGACGTCCAAGTTCGTGTGGGCCACATAGACGGCGATGTCATGCCGAATGCATTTCATGACGATGCGCCCTGCCGCACTGCGGTCGTTCACTTGTTCGAGAGCACTGAAAATCGGTGGATGATGGGCGATAATCAAGTCGACGTCTCGTTCGATGGCCTCATCGACGACCGATTCGAGCACGTCGAGCGTCACCATGACCCGATGTACCGGTTTATTCAACGTACCGATTTGGAGACCGATTTTATCGCCCTCGACGGCAAGATGTTTCGGGGCAAATTCGTCAAACAATTGGATGACATGGTTTCCGTTCGCCATTAGTTGCTCACCTCTCTCATTTTGTCACGTAACGTCTTGAACTCCTCCTGTTTCTGGATGAGCGCCTCGGTCTGTGCCCCCTCGGCCATTTGACCGAGCACATAATCGAGCTTGTCCGCTTCGCGTCCCCATTTCAGCTTGAACGCCTCAGGCCGTGTCTCGAGCAAGTAAGGTCCGAACATGAGCTGCCAAGCCCGTTCCGTTTCATCCGAACTATAGCGGGTCTCCGTACCACGTTCTCCGACGAGAATCTCATATACTTTATCGTTCTCTTCGACGATGGACTCGGCGATCAACACGAAACCTGCGTCGAGCAACCATTCGCGGACGTGTTGTCCATCCACGTTCGGTTGCAAGACGAGTCGTTCGACCGCGCCTAACTTGTCACGGCCACTCTCTAAAATCGATCGAATCAAACTTCCTCCCATCCCGCATATTGAAATACAGGTCGCCTCATCTGCTTCGAGGACGGCGAGTCCGTCCCCGAGACGGACGTCAATCTGTTCAGTCGCGCCAATCAACGCGACTTGCGCTTTTGCCGCCTCCATCGGTCCGCGGTTCACTTCGCCGGCGATGGCTCGATTGACGATGCCTTGTTGGACGAGGTAGCACGGCACGTAAGCGTGGTCAGATCCAATGTCCGCCACTACGCTACCTTTCGGGATGAAATCGACGACTTGCTTCAGCCGCCGGTCTAACGTCACTTGTTCTTGCATAGGGACAACTCCTTTTTCTACTTCTTCACTATTAGGGTAACGAATATTGATAGCCAGGACAATAAAAAACGTACCCCGTTAGGAGTACGTTTCCCTCTTATTGTTCGAGCAACCAAGTCGCGAGCACGTCCGCCTCTTCGGCAGTCGCGAGGCCAGCTGGCATCGCACCTTTACCGTTGACGATGATGTTCGTGATTTCTTCAGCCGATAAACGTTCGCCGACACCAGTCAAGGCAGGACCGACGCCTCCTTCGAGATTTCCACCGTGGCAACCTGTGCAGCCTTTAGCCGCATACAAGTCTTCTGGGTTCATCTCAGTGACAGACGGACCTTCAGCAGCTTGTTGTGCTTGGTTTACGCCAAAATACGATAATGAGACCATGGCAATGATTGCGACGATCGCAATCGCTGCAAACGGTAACAATGGATTACGCATTGCATTTCCCCCTCATGTTCATTCCAAATTTCTACCCATCACTATTTTACTCAAAAAATAATAAAGAAGGAAGGAAAATCACTCATTTTCCTTCCTTTCTTCTAAAACTTCACATTTTATTCAAAAACACAATTAATCGAGGAAGTCTTTCAAGCGTTTCGAACGGCTCGGGTGACGAAGTTTCCGAAGTGCCTTCGCCTCGATTTGACGAATCCGCTCACGGGTGACGCCGAACACTTTACCGACTTCTTCAAGCGTACGCGTGCGGCCGTCATCGAGTCCGAAGCGGAGACGGAGTACGTTCTCTTCACGGTCCGTGAGCGTGTCGAGCACGTCTTCGAGTTGTTCTTTGAGCAATTCATACGCGGCGGCATCTTGTGGAGCCATCGCATCTTGGTCTTCAATGAAATCACCGAGGTGTGAATCGTCTTCTTCACCAATCGGCGTCTCAAGTGACACCGGTTCTTGAGCGATTTTCAAGATTTCACGCACCTTCTCAGGTGTGAGCTCCATCTCTTTGGCAATCTCTTCAGGCGACGGTTCGCGTCCGAGGTCTTGCAACAATTGACGTTGAACACGAATCAATTTGTTAATGGTCTCGACCATGTGAACCGGAATCCGGATTGTCCGGGCTTGGTCCGCGATGGCACGTGTGATTGCTTGACGAATCCACCACGTCGCATATGTCGAGAACTTGAACCCTTTCATATAGTCGAACTTCTCGACGGCTTTAATGAGGCCCATGTTTCCTTCTTGAATCAAGTCGAGGAAGAGCATGCCGCGCCCGACATAACGTTTCGCAATCGAGACGACGAGACGGAGGTTGGCTTCGGCAAGGCGTTTCTTCGCCTCTTCATCGCCTTGTTCAATCCGCTTCGCGAGTTCAGTCTCATCTTTCGCGCTAAGAAGATCGACGCGTCCGATTTCTTTCAAGTACATGCGGACCGGGTCATTGATTTTAATGCCCGGTGGGACAGATAGGTCGTTCAAATCGACCTCTTCGTCTTCTTTTTTCGATGGCGTCTCTTCGGCATCGGCCGCATCTTCTGTGACGCGGATATCTTTACCTTCTAAATCTTCGATGAAGTTATCGATAAAGTCTGAGTCCACCTCGAAATGGCTGAGGCGATCTTGAATCTCCTGCATCGATACGACGCCTTTTTTCTTCCCTAATTTCTCAAGTTCCTCTATGGCGTTAAATAAATCCTCTTTTTTCTTCTCTGCCATCTAGCAGTTCAACTCCTTCCAAACTTCCTCCACGTTCATCGTTCACGAAGCCGACGACTCCGGGTAATCAATTCTTGTAACTTGGATGCCTGGTCTACTATACTTTCGGCATCTTGTCCGATTTCCCTTTTCGCCCGCTCGATTTGACGCTGTTCCTCATAACTGTTTATGACCTTAATGTATTCATCTAAAACCTCTTCGGTCAGTTCATCCGGTGCGGCCATGAGTCGAATCTCGGCATAACGATTCGCATAGTCCGGACGTTGGTCACAATATCGTTCCATGAACGGAGGGGCGACCTGTTCGAACTCCTCGTGTGTCATGTCCTCGGAGACGATTTCATACAATGCCGTCGCCAACATCCGGTGCACCTCGTCCTGGTAGGACAGACCGAGGCGGTCCCGGACGAAACGAACCCGTTCCGGACCACTCAACATCGCCCGCAGCAATAACTTCTCCGCTTTGACGTAGCGTGGCTCGTTTGCTTTAGACGAACGCCGGCGGACCGGCTCCGGTTCGCGGACGGGCTGTGGGACGGCTTCTTTCGAAGACGTCTTCGGCATCCGCGACAATAACGTCTCGACCGGAATCTCAAATTCGTTGGCCAGCTTCTTCAAGTACAGGTCACGGCGAATCGAGTTATCCGTTTTACTAATTTCCACAAGCATAGATTCAATAAACCGTATCCGTTCTCCTTCTCGATTCATGTTTTTCCCACGCCGGAGCGTGCGGTTCATGAAATCGAGGACGGACAACCGTTCCGATTCGACCAATTTACGCCACTGTTCCGCCCCGTTCGTCCGAATGTAGTCGTCCGGGTCGGTCTTCTCAGGTAACATCAACACTTGCACGTCGAGCGGATAGCCTTCGAGCAAGCGGACGACTTTCATCGTCGCTTCCTGTCCGGCCGTATCGCCGTCGTAACAGATGATGACTTCTTCGACCATGCGGGCCAAGGCGCGGGCATGTTGGGACGAGAACGCCGTCCCGAGCGAGGCGACGACTTCTTTCGTCCCGGCTTGCGCGACTTGTAAGACGTCGACGTTTCCTTCGACGAGCAAGACACGTTTTTGTTTGCGCATCGTGGCGCGGGCCTGTGAGAACCCGAATAAGAGTTCACTCTTATTAAATAACGGAGTATCCGCCGTATTGACGTACTTTGGCTGTCGCTCATCGATCGCCCGTCCGCTAAATCCGACGATGGTGCCGTCTCGATCCGCAATCGGAAAGACGACTCTGCCTTCGAACCGGTCGAAATATTCACCGGATCTAGACTTAGAAATCAATCCCGCTTCTACCATGACCTCGAGGTCGAAACCTCTTCGTTCTAATGAATCCACGGTGAATCGGCGATGGTCGGGCGCGTAACCGATCTTATACTGACCGATCGTCGACTCCTCTAAACCGCGCTGCTGCAAATACGTCAATCCGACTTCGCCCGCCTCGGTCTTCATCAACACCTCGTGATACAAGTCGGCCACGACCCGATGCGCATCGCGCATCTGTTTACGGAGGACTTGGTCTCGCGATAATTCCTCGTCGCCCGACACGCCACCTTCGATTGCGATATTCGCTCGCGTGGCGAGGCGTTCAATCGTCTCTGGAAACGATAGTCCTTCCGTCTCCATAACGAACGTGAACACGTTCCCGCCGGCGCCGCATCCGAAACAGTGATACATCCCTTTCTCCGGGGACACGGAGAACGATGGGCTGTTCTCCGAGTGGAACGGGCAAAGCCCGACGAGACGATGTCCTTGCTTCTTCAATTCAACGCGTTCACTAATTAAATCAACGATATCTGTGGCTTGTTTTACTTCCGCAATGACTTCATCCGGTATGCGCGGCAACTTGACCACTCCCTATCCAAACTCGCAACGAAACGGAACGTTCACCACGTTCCGTTTCAATGTCATGTCAGTACTCTATTATACCGTTATCACCAGTCGATTACTAATCCGAGTGCTCAATCCTCTTTTGATTGATCGAGCATCCGCAAAATGATGCCAGCCGTCTCTTCGACGGCCTTGTTCGTCACATCGATGACCTCACAACCGATCCGCTCGTAAATCCCACGGGCGTATTCGAGCTCCCGGTTAATCCGTTCGAGTTGGGCGTAATCGGCCTCGGGTTTTAATCCGAGCGATTTCAACCGTTCCATCCGAATCGAAATCAATTTGTCAGGTGAGATAATCAAGCCGACACACTTGTCAGGCGGCAATTCAAACAGTTCTTCCGGCGGGCGTGACTCCGGCACGAGCGGCACGTTCGCGACCTTATAGCGCTTCAGGGCCAAATACTGCGAGAGCGGTGTCTTCGATGTCCGTGAGACGCCGACGAGGACGATGTCCGCCTTTTTCAACCCGCGCGGATCACGTCCGTCATCGTACTTGACCGCAAACTCCATCGCTTCGATTTTCCGAAAATAATCTTCGTCCAAACGATAGATGAGTCCTGGTTTTTCGCGCGGACTCTCACCGAGTTGACCAGCGAGCACATCGAGCAAATCCCCGAGCAAATCGACCGTCTTCACACCGTACTCTTGTCCGAGACGGACGAGCAACGACCGGTGTTCTTCATTGACCAACGTGAAGGCGATGACCGCTCCTTGGGCACGCGCTTGTGTCACGACGTCGTGAATCGTCTGTTCATCTTCGACGAACGGGATGCGGAGCGTCTCAATCGCATTCTCATGGAATTGGATGCTCGCGGCCCGGACGACGAGTTCACACGTCTCGCCGACTGAATCGCTCACGACAAATACGAGTTGTTTTTGTGTCAGTGTCAAACCAGATTCCTCCTCAGAACGACTCATCGTTAGCGAGCGCGATTAATACTTTCGTCATGTTCGTCTTCGTCATGCGACCGAGCACAATCAGCTTGCCATCCTTCTCTTCAACGACCGGCATGGCATCGATTTGCTTCTCGATCAACTTCATTCCGGCCCGAATCAACGTCTCACCCTTCTCGCATACCGTGATGTTCGGCATCCGGGTCATGATGACGTTGACCGGCAACTGATCGAGATCTTGATTACCGATGGCAGCCCGGAGTAAGTCTTTACGCGATAGGACGCCGACGAGCTCATTGTCTTTCCCGACGACAAACAGCGAGCCGACGTCTTCCAAGAACAACGTCACGACAGCGTCATACACCGTCATCTCGTTACTGACGACTTTCGCCGACGACATGAAGTCTCCGACCGTCAACGAGTCAAGCTTTTCCCGAAGCAGGGATGAGTTTCGTTTGCCGACGAACGTGTAGCCGACACGCGGTCGGGCTTCTAGTATTCCAGTCATCGTCAAAATGGCAAGGTCCGGTCGGAGCGTGGCCCGGGTGAGCGATAGCTCTTGGGCGATCTGCTCCCCCGTGATCGGTCCGTTGACCCTTACGATTTCAACGATCTTCTGTTGGCGTTCATTCAGCTGCATAGCCAACCCCCTCAAGTTTGGTCAGAGTACGAGCGCGCTAAAATCGGCGACATTCTCGATTGTCGCAGCGAGTCGCTTCATCTCACGCAGACGGTTCTCGCGAATCGCCTCGACATCGCTCATGACCATTGTATTTTCAAAATAAGTGCTAATCGGATGTTCTAGGGCGCGCAATGATGTGATTGCTTGATGATAGTCGCCCGCCTCGACCGCGCGTTCCGTCTCCGGTAACGTCGCTTCGATGGCAGCGTGGAGATCTTTCTCCTCCGTATTTTCAAACAATGACGGATCGACGTCACCGGTCTCGCCTTTTTTAGCGATGTTGACGACGCGTGTCAATTGTTCGATGAGCAGTTTCGCCTCGCTCGCGAGCATGGCTTGAACCGCATCCGCTCTCGCATCGAGTCGGTCGATCGCAAGGCCAGTCGTCAAGACGGCGTCAATGACGTCATAACGGACTTGTCGCTCTTGCAGACGATACTTCAAGCGAAGCATGAAGAAGTCCTCGAGTTGCGCCTTGACTTGTTCTTTATCGGCATCGTAAAGTCCTGCCTGAAGTTGCGAATCGACAACTTGTGAAAGTAATTTGTCGAGTGGCAAGGAAATCTTCCAATCCGCCAAAATTTGAACGACCCCTTGGGCTTGGCGACGGAGCGCAAACGGATCTTGTGAACCGCTCGGGATCATGCCGATTCCGAAGAAGGCAGCAATCGAATCCAGTTTATCGGCGAGTGCGAGTACGGCACCCGTCGATGTCGCCGGCGAGGCATCACCAGCAAAACGTGGCATGTAGTGCTCACGGATTGCTGCGGCCACTTCCGCGTCCTCACCTTGTTGGAGCGCATACTTCTCACCCATCACTCCTTGGAGTTCTGTGAACTCATACACCATTTGGCTGACGAGGTCGAACTTATGGATGGCACCGGCACGCGCCACTTTGGCTGTATCCGCATTGAACAATGGCGCAAGCGTTCCTGCGAGCTGTTCGACGCGACGGACCTTGTCTCCCGTCGTACCCAACTTCTCATGGAAGACGATGCGGTCGAGACGGACGAGTTGTTCGTCAATCTTCGTCTTTTGGTCTTCCTCATAGAAGAAGACGGCATCTGCCAAGCGGGCCCGGATGACCTTCTCGTTCCCTTTGGCAACGTTTTGAAGGTGTTCGGCATTTCCGTTACGGACGGTCACGAAATAGTTTTTGAGTGTTTCACCGATATAAACCGGGAAATAGCGCTGATGTTCTTTCATCGTCGTAATCAAGACTTCTTCTGGAAGTTCGAGATAACGGGCATCGAATTCACCGAATAGCGCTGTCGGCCACTCGACGAGGTTCGTCACTTCTTCGAGCAACGAGGCATCGAGCGGGACGGTCCAACCCTGTTCTGAAGCCAACTCCTCGATTTGACGTTCGATGCGCCCTTTCCGGTCTTCGTACGAAGCGACAACGAACTCGCGTTCAAGCGTCTCAGCATAGGCAGCCGGTTCCGTGATGACGACGTCACCCTTACTCAAGAAACGGTGACCACGCGTCACGTTCCCCGTCTTCACGCCTTCGATTTCGAAATCGATTTGTTCGGTACCGAACAAGGCGACGAGCCAACGAATCGGACGCATATAGCGTAGGCTGCTCGTGCCCCACTTCATGTTTTTCGGGAACGTCATGCCACGGACGACGTCTTCGAGTGCTGGGAGCAACGTGCTCGTCGGTTGACCTGATTCATGACGGTCGGCGAAGACGTACTCGACACCTTTCTCTTCGGCGAAGTACAAGTCGTCGACCGATAGGCCGCGGCCACGGGCAAAGCCGGCGGCTGCTTTCGACCAGTTTCCTTCAGCATCTTGAGCAATCTTTTTCGCTGGTCCGCGAAGCGTCTCCGTCAAATCTTGTTGGTTCTCTTCCACGTCTTTGACGAGAACGGCGAGGCGGCGCGGTGTCGAATAAACGGTGATGGCACCGAATTGGACACGGGCTTCCGTCAAGAAGGTAGTTACGCGTTCCGCCAATTGTTTTTCTGAACGGAGGACGTATTGGGCTGGTAATTCTTCAAGTCCGATTTCTAATAAAAGGTCACGCATCAAGGGCACCTGCTTTCTGTTGGTTCAAAAGTGGGAAACCGAGACGTTCCCGCTCTTCGATAAATTTGGCGGCACATGCACGGGACATGTTACGGACGCGTTGGATGAAACCAGTCCGTTCTGTCACCGAGATGGCGCCTTTCGCATCGAGAAGGTTGAACGTATGCGAACATTTAAGGATATAGTCGTAAGCCGGGAAGACGAGGTTTTCGTCCAAGGCACGCTTCGCTTCTTTTTCATACGTATCGAACAATGTGAACAACATATCGACGTCCGAGAGCTCGAACGTATATTTTGAATGTTCGAATTCCGGCTGATAGAAGATATCGCCATATTTGAATCCGTCTGTCCAGACGAGGTCAAACACGCTTTCGACTTCTTGGATATATGACGCAAGACGTTCAAGACCGTACGTGATCTCGACGGCGATCGGATCGCACTCGATGCCACCGACTTGTTGGAAATACGTGAACTGAGTGATTTCCATCCCGTTCAACCAGACTTCCCAACCGAGTCCGGCCGCACCGAACGTCGGGTTCTCCCAGTTGTCTTCGACGAAACGGATGTCGTGCTCGAGCGGGTTGATCCCGATCAACTCTAAGCTCTCTAAGTAAAGCTCTTGGATGTTGCTTGGCGACGGCTTCATGATGACTTGGAATTGGTGATGCTGATACAAGCGGTTCGGGTTTTCTCCGTACCGTCCATCCGCCGGACGACGTGATGGCTCTGTGTAACAGACGTTCCACGGCTCGGGTCCGAGACTCCGTAGGAACGTCATCGGGTTCATCGTACCGGCCCCTTTCTCAACGTCATACGCTTGCATTGTCAAACAGCCTTTCGACGCCCAGAAATTTTGTAACGTCAAAATAATTTCTTGCACGGTCATGTGCTTCATATGTGACACCTCCAAAAGTATTGAAACGACAAAAAACGCCCCTATGTGCCATGCACATAGGGACGGGATTACCCGCGGTTCCACCCTACTTGCCTCGAGATGAGGCCACTCTTTGGATTGTGGGCGCTCTGGAATTGCCATTCACTTCAACCTGGCGTTCGGCTTCCACCTTCCCGAACTCGCTGCACCCACGGTAAAAAAGCTACTTGTTTTCCTTCATTGCGCACGCTATTTCATTTGTCTAATCGTAGATTATGGTATCGAATCTTGTCGAAAAAGTCAATCATCGTTCAAGTACAATCGCTGCATTTGGTCGAGGACCCGTTTCGTCTTCAGCCGCAGGCCGCTATAGGAGTCCATATACGCATCAAACAGCTGTCGGAGCAGAATCCGTGTCTCTTTCGTGAGCGGAACGTTACTGAATTCGGACAGTTCGTGCCGGCTCATCAAATAGAGCAACTTCGCCAGACGCTCGCTCATGCGAATCGATCCTTCTTCTTGGTGCCGGGCGCAGAGGAAGCCGCCGGCCGTCACCGAGAAGTACATCGGGTCGGTCACATCGTTGCACCGGATGCAGCCGGTCAAGACCGGTGCGACCCCGAGCAAGTGCAAAATGCGCAGTTCGAAGTGATGCGTGATCACTTCCGGATCCATCCCTGCATTGAGCGCCTGCAGGGCGTCGTTCAAGATGCGATAGAGCGGACGGTTCGGGACGCGGTCCTCTACCGTCCGGTCGACGAGTTCGAGCCAATACATGGCGTATGCCATCCGCTCGACGTCTTTTCGGATTTCCGGATAAGACGTGATCACATCCGACGATTTCAATTGGCCTAGGCCACGACTCGCCGGAAAGATATATACCGCTTCGACGAACGGCTGACTCGACGAATGCAGACGGCTGCCCGGCTTTTTCGCCCCTCGTGCCATGACGGCAACTTTTCCGAGCTCTTCGGTGAACAAGGTGACGACTTTGTTCGACTCTCCGTAACTGACGGTCCGAATGACGATTCCCGTGACCTTTTGCAACATGGCTTAATACTCGTCGTCGCGGAAACCGAGGTCGCGGAGTTGGCCCATCTTGTTACGCCAATCTTTTTGCACTTTCACCCATAGGTTCAAATACACTTTCGTCCCGAGGAGCGCCTCGATGTCGTGGCGCGCTTCTGTCCCGATTTCGCGGAGCATCGCACCTTTTTTGCCGATGACGATTCCTTTTTGAGAATCACGCTCGACCATGATCACGGCCTCGACATCAATCATTTCCGAGTTTTCCCGTTTCTTGATTGACTCGATGGCGACCGCGATTGAGTGTGGCACTTCATCACGCGTCTTATGGAGCACTTTCTCGCGAATCAATTCAGAGATGATGAACCGTTCCGGATGGTCGGTCACTTGGTCGGCCGGATAATACATCGGTCCTTCCGGGAGCAACTTTTTGATTTCTTTAAGGAGCGGTTCGACGTTGTTGCCTTGAAGTGCCGAAATCGGGACGTACGCCGCGAAATCGAGTTGATTCGTATACTGCTCGATGACAGCCGGAATCTCGTCCGGATGAATCAAGTCGATTTTGTTCATGACGAGAATGATTGGCGTGTCGAGCCCTTTCAACTTCTCGATGATGAACTCATCGCCGGCGCCGCGCGGTTCCGTGACGTTGACCATGAAGAGGATCGCGTCGACTTCACGTAGTGCGTTCGTCGCGACTTTCATCATGAAATCGCCGAGACGGTGTTTCGGCTTATGAATCCCTGGCGTGTCGATAAAGATGATTTGCGAATCATCCGTCGTATACACACCTTGGACCTTATTGCGCGTCGTCTGCGGCTTGTCTGACATGATGGCAATCTTTTGTCCGATGACCCGATTCAAGAACGTCGATTTCCCGACGTTCGGACGACCGATGATGGACACAAAACCTGATTTAAAATCTTCTTGATACATAGTGCACCTGCTTTCTAAATTTCCAATACGTTCAATCATATAACGAATTTGTCGATTATATAAGGGCCAAAAATGAATAGTGCCGTGATGGCGGCCCCGATCGCTGCGACGAGGACCGACCCGGCCGCGACGTCTTTCGCTTGCTTCGCGAGCGGGTGGATGTCTTTCGTGACGAGGTCGACCGTGCGTTCGACCGCCGTGTTCATCAGCTCGAGCGCGATGACGAGCACGACCCAGCCGAACAGAATCAAGTTCTCGAGTTTCGTCGTCGGGAGCCACCAGGCAAACACGACGACGAGCAGGCTCGATACGAGATGAATCAGCATGTTGCGTTCGGTCCGCACTGCGTGCACGATGCCGTGCACGGCGAACCAGAACGGTTTCACACTTCGCCTCGTTTCAGCTCGAAGTGAGCGAGCACTTGTTCTTGGCGCGCCGTCATCTCCGCTTCTTCCTCGGGCGTCATATGGTCATACCCGAGCAAGTGGAGGAATCCGTGAATCGCCAAGAACCCGAGTTCCCGTTCGAACGAGTGGCCATAATCGGCCGCCTGTTCGCGACAACGTTCGACCGAGATGAGCAAGTCCCCTAAGAGACGGGGCTCGTCTTCATCGAGCATGAAGTCCATCTCGTCTTCTCCCATCTCATCGAAGGCGAAACTGATGACGTCGGTCGCCGTATCTTTCCCGCGCCATTCGCGGTTGATGGCTTGAATCTCATCGTTCGTCAAGAACGTGACCGATAGCTCACTCGGTTCTTCGACGTCTTCTTCCATCGCCGCATGGACCAATATGGATTCAACGAGCTCGATTTGAGCATCCGACAATAAGCCGTGCTCATCGTTCGAAATGATTTGCATGTAAGTCTCCTTCTTTCTTCAGTTCTGGATACTCGATTCGTTCATGGAACAGGCCGGTCAGCGTCTCACACGCGCTTTCCCCGACGCGCCATACTTCTTTCGTCGTCAACTCGCAGTCTTCGAATTGCCCGTCTTGTAGCTTATCACGAATAATCGCACTGACGAGCTGACGAATCCGTTCTGGTGTCGGTTGCTTCTGTGACCGGACCGCCGCCTCGATTGAATCGACGATCATGACGACCGCCGCCTCGCGTGTCTGCGGCTTCGGTCCCGGGTAGCGGAATCGTGATTCATTGACGTCACGCGTCTCTTTCGCTTTCACATAAAAGAACTTCAAGAGCGATGTGCCGTGATGTTGCTCGGCGATATCGATAATCTCTTTTGGCAACTTATAACGACTCAACAGATCGGCCCCGTCATATGGATGGGCCATGATGATGTCGGCTGATTCCTCCGGTGTGAGCCGGTCGTGCGGGTTGACGCCGTTCTGCTGATTCTCGATGAAATGCAGCGGACGCTCGGTCTTACCGAGGTCATGATAATAACTGGCGACCCGGGCGAGCAGTCCGTCGGCACCAATCGCCTCGCAAGCCGATTCGGCCAAGTTGGCGACCATCATGCTGTGGTGATACGTCCCAGGAGCCTCCATCAACAACTTGCGTAACAGCGGATGCGTCGGACTCATCAATTCGATGAGGCGACCCGACGATAGGACGCCGAACCACGGTTCAAGGAACGGCAAGAAGCCGAACGTGAGCACGATGGACAACAGCGCGCTCGTGATGGCGAAACCGGATAAGTAGGCGACCATCTCCCACGTCACTTGCGTGTTGCGCAAGAACAAGAGCGCGAGCACCATGATGATATTGATAATGCCGAGCAACACACCGGACAAGAATAGTCGTTTGCGCTGAATCTTCGGTTCGACGAGGAAGACGGCCAAGAAACTTCCGGTCGCGAAATAGACGACGGTCATGAAGCTCGTGTTTTGCCCGAAACTCGCCACAATCGACCCGGCAATCATCGTGATCAACGCCGAGGCGAGCGCGACCCGTTCATCGACGAGGATACGCAGCAACAGGACGACGAATGCCGTCGGTGCGAGCACGTACGCATATGTCGTGAACTCGATACCGATATAACCGACACCAAAGAAGATGCCGAGCTGTAACAATAATAATCCATAGACAGTAATCAAGATTTTAGGGCGGAGTAACAGTTGTTGAATTTTCGAACGGATTAACATGAACAGAAAACCGATCGTCAACAGTCCGCTCAGTAAGTAAGCCCCGAACAGCGGTGCGAACGAACGATTTGGATCGATAGCCCCTGTCAATTCGAGTTTGCGGTAGATTTCGCGCGTCACGACCTCGCCTTGGTTGACGAGCAACTGGCCTTCTTGAATGATGACCGGTTCGACCGCATCGACCGCCTGCTGTTCTTTCTCACGTGTCGCTTCAGAATCGAACACGTAGTTCGGTACGATCAATTGATCGCTCAGGCTGTTAGCGATCGCCCGGAACTCGAGTGAGAGCGGTGATTGGTCGACAAGTGTCTCAGCCCGATCTCTCGCTTCTGAGATGGACTGTGAGCTCGTGTCGATGCGGTTACCCATCACTTCTTGGAGCGCCGTCACGGTGACGTCTTCGACCGTACGACGGGTGTTCTCGCTCGCCTCGAGCAGAAGGTTCAGTTCATCATCACCGAGGAATCCGTTCACCTCGGTCGAATTCAAGCGATTTTTGATGTCTGATAGCTCGGTGTCATCTTCCGTCTCTTCGAACGCTGCGAACAGTTGCTCGACTTTGGCGATCTGTTGATCGGCAAACTCGCGCCGCAACGAGAACTGACTGCCGACGCTATTGATCGCATCTTGTCGTAACCGCTCCGTCGCCGTCCGGTCTTCAATCGTGACCGGCGAGCGAATGTCCTGTTCGGCAATCCCGAGCGGCTCGACACTAATGATGGATGGGCGCACCGTAAAGTATAGAATCGCGCCTAAAATGAGAAAAAAGAGGACGGAGATTGTCGCGACCGTCCAATGACGTGCTTGCTGCATCAGTGCCCCCCCTTTTGGTTATGTGAGTTCGTTACTATAGGCGTTAATGATTTTCTTGACGAGCGGATGGCGAACGACGTCGGACGACGTGAAATGTTCAAAATGAATCCCATCGACTCCTTCAAGCAGATGTAACGCTTCTTGCAGTCCTGACGCTTTGCCTTTCGGCAAATCGACTTGCGTCAAATCACCGGTGACGACCATTTTCGAGCCGAAACCGAGTCGCGTCAAAAACATCTTCATCTGTTCTTTCGTCGTATTCTGCGCCTCGTCTAAAATGACGAACGCATCTTCAAGCGTCCGGCCGCGCATGTAAGCGAGCGGCGCGACTTCGATCGTGCCGCGTTCGAGCAATCGGTTCGTCTGTTCGACGCCATAGACGTCAAACAAGGCGTCGTACAACGGCCGTAAGTACGGGTCGACCTTCTCTTTCAAGTCGCCTGGCAAGAAGCCCAAGTTTTCACCCGCTTCGACCGCCGGACGCGTCAAAATAATTCGTTTGACTTGGCCTTCTTTCAGCGCACGCGCTGCCAAAACGACGGCCAAATATGTCTTCCCGGTCCCCGCCGGTCCGATTCCGAACACGAGGTCACGTTTTTCGATGGCCCGGACATATCGGCTCTGTCCGACCGTCTTCGCCCGAATCGGTTTCCCTTTGTTCGTCGTGAAGACGACTCGCTCATAATGCTCGAGCAACTCGTCGCCCTTGCCGACCTTGATGTGTTGAATCACACTGATGGCATCGCTTTCGTTCAAGCGAGCCCCTTTTTTAACGAGTTGTTGCAACGTCTTGATCACGGCCTTCGTCAATTCGAGCGTATCGGCCGTATCGGCCTGAATGATTAATTCTTCTCCACGAGGAGTGAGTGCGACCGCGAGTTCTGCTTCGATGGCTTGAAATACCTCGTCCTTCGGTCCGAGGAGCGCCTGCGCTTCGTTCGCATGTTCCATGACGAACGGAATTTTATCAGTCATAATCAATGGTTGTTTCTCCTCCCCATCAGTAGATTGTTCCTTCTTTACTTTAGCACTATCAAGCCGTTCGTGAAAGAAAGACCGTCCATTCCTCCAACAAAAAGAAGCAGTGACACGGAGTCACTGCCTCAGGTTTAACGACGGCGTTTCGACACCGGCGGTTGCAAAATTTCACTCCACACGACCGCTTGCCGAACTTGCTTCATCGAGATGCGCGGTTGTGGCCGCGACTCGGTCGACTCGGTAATCGGTGGAATTTTGACCGTCTGTTCGAACTGGGCACTCACGTGCGGTAGCTCTTCACGTCGACGCGGTGCATGTCGGTCTGTCGTTTCGGCCGGTGCGGCGACACGGCGACGTAGTTTCTGAGGAGCCGGTTTGTCTTGCTTGTTGCGCGGCTCATCGAACGTCGCCTCGACTTCTTTCATCATGTCACCGACCGTATCGAGATAACGTTTCAAATCCGTACTCGGTGGTCGTTCTCCAGTAGATGATGGTTTCTCCATCCGCTTCATGACCGCCGAGGCAATCCCGAAAGCGGCTAAGAGTAGTACCCAGAGTCCATCCATGTCCGTTACTCTCTATCAGATTCGACAGGATGACCGATTGCTTTACGCATTTCTGTATCGGCTTGGACGTTCAAGTAGTTGACGTAATCCATGACCCCGAGTTTGCCATTTCGAAGTGCGTCGGCCATCGCGAGCGGGACTTCCGCCTCGGCCGCGACGACTTTGGCGCGCATCTCTTCGACCGATGATTTCATCTCTTGCTCACGGGCGATTGCCATCGCGCGGCGTTCTTCCGCTTTCGCTTGTGCGATTTTCTTATCAGCTTCGGCTTGGTCGGTCTGGAGGACCGCCCCGATGTTTTTACCGATATCGATGTCGGCGATATCGATTGATAGGATTTCAAACGCGGTCCCTGAATCGAGACCTTTCGTCAATACGGTACGTGAAATCATATCAGGGTTCTCCAAGACGTGCTTATGGTTGTGTTGTGAACCGATCGTCGAGACGACCCCTTCACCGACACGGGCGATAATCGTCTCTTCCCCGGCACCCCCGACAAGACGATCGATGTTGGCGCGGACTGTGATGCGGGCTTTCGCCTTCACTTCAATCCCATCCATGGCCACACCAGCGATGAACGGCGTTTCGATGACTTTCGGGTTAACGGACATTTGAACCGCCTCTAACACGTTACGGCCAGCAAGATCGATTGCTGCGGCACGTTCAAACGATAATTCGATATCGGCACGGTGGGCCGCAATCAAGGCGTTGACGACACGGTCGACGTTACCCCCGGCCAAGAAGTGACTCTCGAGCTGGTTCGTGTTCAAGCCGATGCCGGCTTTGACCGCTTTGATGAGCGGGTTGACGATTTTCGATGGGACGACGCGACGGAGTCGCATCCCGATTAGTGTGAAGATCGAGACGTGGACGCCAGCGGCGAACGAGCTGATCCACAGCCCGACCGGTACGAACGTGAAGAATACGGCGAGCGCAATCAATCCTCCACCCGAGATGAGTAACGTGGTCAATAGTTCTGGTGTCATTCTGTTACATCCTCCTTAGGCTCTATAAAGTTGCGGACGACAACGCGTCCTGAATCGACTTTATACACCTGAATTTTCGTTTGCGAATCGAGATAGCTACCTTCTGTCACGACATCAATCCGTTCTCCGTCAATCTCAGCGGTACCCGCCGGGCGAAGCGGCGTCAACGTGACCCCGACTTTCCCGAGCAACCGTTTGCGGTCATCGTGGGACAAATACCCTTTGTCTGTTGACGTCGAATCGGTCAAAATCAACCCTTTATACATGAGCGATCGATTGGACTGTAGGCGACGATATGCCCAAAATCCGAGTCCAGCGACGATGGCCGTGGCTAAACCAAGCGACAACCACAGTTGTCCGATTGTGGCACCCGCCATAATCAAACTGGCGACGACCGCCCCAATCCCTAGCACGCCGAACAATCCAAAACCGGCAACGAACACTTCAATTCCTAGAAGGACGATCCCGACAAAAAACACCGTCAGAATCACTCCGAGACCAAATGTCATCGTATTGCAACCCCCTTCCGAGTTCACAAGCTACCTCTTATCTCTAGTGTATACGAAACAAGTTCGCTTTTGGTTTCGGAATACGCAAAAAAAGACAGAAACTTTTGGTTTGACCCAAAAATCCCTGTCTCTCTCATTAATTCGTCAATTGTTGTTTGACAATGCGGTTCACAAGACCACCGTCTGCCTTGCCTTTAACTTGAGGCATGACGACGCCCATCACCTTACCCATATCCGACGGGCCTGTAGCATTCGTTTGAGCAATAGCTGCTTTCACGATTGCCGTGACTTCATCTTCAGAAAGTTGTTCAGGCATATAGGCCTCTAGTACGACAATCTCGTCAGCTACTTTAGAAGCAAGGTCTTCACGACCAGCGCTTTCGAATTCTCGGAGGGAGTCTCTGCGCTGTTTCATCTCTCGGTTGAGCACCGTGAGTTCCTCTTCCTCAGTTAGATCTTGTCGACCAAATTTGATGGCCTCATTTTGGAGCGACGCTTTGACCATCCGGATCGTCGTGAGACGATCTTTTTGTTTCGCGCGCATGGCTTGCTTCATGTCGTCCGTCAAGCGTTCTTGAAGACTCATGAGCTAACACCCTCTCTACAAATGAAACTGAAATTAGAATTTCTTACGCTTACGCGCAGCTTCTGATTTCAATTTACGTTTTACGCTTGGCTTTTCGTAGTGACGACGTTTGCGAACTTCGGCAAGAGTGCCATCTTTCGAAACACCGCGTTTGAAACGACGAAGAGCGTCTTCAAGCGATTCGTTTTTACGGACACGAGTTTCCACTAGTTTTCCCTCCCTCCGAATTACACGACTAAGGAAACGTGTTTCACACGTCATAACATATTATAGTGAAAGTAAGTCGTGCGGTCAACCACTAGTTATTAATAGTCGCTGTCTGAACGTCCGCCTGTAACGATGGCGATTCCAGCTGATGCGCCGATGCGCGTCGCGCCGGCATCAATCATCGCTTGTGCGCCTTCGAAATCACGTACGCCGCCTGAAGCTTTAACGCCGAGATCTGGTCCGACCGTCTCACGCATGAGGCGGATATCTTCTACTGTCGCACCGCCTGTCGAGAAGCCAGTCGACGTTTTCACGAAGTCTGCGCCTGCTTTGACTGAAAGCTCAGCCGCTTTTTTGATTTCTTCTTTCGTAAGGAGGCACGTCTCAAAGATGACTTTAACGAGCGTTCCGTTTGCCGCTTCGACGACAGCGCGGATATCGCGCTCAACGAGATCGAAGTCGCCGTCTTTCATGGCACCGATGTTGATGACCATATCGATTTCGTCTGCGCCGTTTGCAATCGCGTCTTTAGTTTCGAACGATTTCACTTCTGGCGTGTTAGCTCCGAGTGGGAAGCCGATGACCGTACATACTTTGACGTCGTCATCTGATTTGAGTTGTTCCGCCGCGTACTTCACCCATGTCGGGTTGACACAGACGCTTGCGAATTTGTATTCGAGCGCCTCGGCACAAAGTTTTGTAACTTGATCTTTCGTTGTTTCTGCCTTCAAGGCTGTGTGGTCGATATAACGTGCTAATTCCATCGTAAAATTCCTCCTCTGATGTATCGGTCTGACATATAGGTCTGACATCTAACATATTATCATGTTTTCTTGAAATGTAACAGCTTTCAATTCAGACGAGTTGACGGCGTTTCCGCGTCTGGATCCAACTGTTCCAACTAAAGAAGAAAATGGCAATCCATATACATGTGAACGCAAAAACGTGATAGCCCGTGAACGGTTCATTATAGAGAATGACCCCGATTGCGAGACTGAGCGTCGGTGCGATGAACTGAAGAAACCCGACGAGCGTGAACGGGATATGTTGCGCCCCGTACCCGAACAAAAGAAGGGGTAGCGCCGTCATCACGCCTGTCCCGACCAACGCAACCCAAATGACCGGTTCGGTCGTCATCGTCAATCCTCCCTGAGACGTTTGCCATCCCAAGAAAATGATAGCGACCGGAACGACCGCGAGCGTCTCGATGCCGAGGCTAACCGTCGAGGCAAGTGGACGGCGTTTTTTCACCATCCCGTAAAACCCGAACGTACTGGCCAAAATGAACGCGATCCACGGGAACGACCCATAGCCGAACGTCAAGACGAGCACGCCGATTGCCGCCACGGTCACCGCCAGCCATTGTACTCGATTTAATGATTCCCGAAAAACAAGCACACCTAACACCATGCTCACGAGCGGATTGATGTAATAGCCGAGTGACGCTTCGATGATATAGCCGTGATTGACCGCCCATATGTAGACGAACCAGTTGGCACTGACGATAAATCCGTTCAACATAAAGGCGTTCCTTGTCGCCCGGTGCCGAAGCGCATAGTTGAACTCGGTCCACTGTTTCGTCCATTTCAAGACGAGTAAGATGAAGAGGAATGACCAGACGATGCGATGGGCCAAGATTTGACCGCTCGGTATTTCCTGCAAAAACTTCCAATAAATCGGTAGGACGCCCCACATGACGTAGGCCCCGACCGTTGGCATGACGCCTTTGTTCACTCTGTTCACCCGCTCTCGTAATCAATTATCGTCAGTGTAGTCGATGCGATTAGGACATTCAAGCGAATTCTTTCACCTTGCACACGACAAAAAGAGGCACGCTCGCGAGCGCACCTCGTATCGCTATGCAACTTAGTTCGGAATCGTCGCCACGGTCGCGAGCGCCTGCTCCAAATCTTCAATCAAATCTTGTACATCTTCAAGGCCGACCGAGATGCGGACGAGTCCGTCCGTAATCCCGAGTTCGAGACGGCGTTCCGCAGGAATTGACGCATGCGTCATCCGAGCTGGTACGCTAATCAAGCTCTCGACCGCGCCGAGACTCTCGGCGAGTGTGAAGTACTTCGTCTTCGCGACGACGAGTTCGGCCGCTTCGGCTGAACCGACGTCGAAGGCGATCATTCCACCGAAACCACGTGCCTGGGACAAGTGGACCCGCTTCGCTTCTTCACTGCCGACACTCGGATGCAAGACACGGCTGACTGATTCATGCTTCGTCAAGTAGTCGACGAGCGCGAGCGCGTTCGCTTCAATCGCTTCCATGCGGACCGCGAGCGTCTTGATGCCGCGAACAACGAGGAAGCTGTCTTGTGGTCCGAGTACCGCGCCGACTGAGTTTTGCAAGAACGCCAAACGCTCCCCAAGCTCTTCCGTGCGGGCGACGACGAGACCGGCGACGACGTCGCTATGGCCGCCTAAATATTTTGTGGCGCTATGAAGCACGTAGTCCGCCCCCAATTCGATTGGGTTTTGGAAGTACGGTGTCATGAACGTGTTGTCGACGACGAACAGGACGTCCGCCTCGTCGGCGATGGCGCGGATGAGGCGCATGTCCGTCACGTTCAACAACGGGTTTGTCGGTGTCTCGACGTAAATCATTTTCGTGTTCGGCTGGAGCGCTTCACGGACCGCTTGCGTATCGGCCGTATCGACAAAAGTTGCCTCCAAGCCAAGTGATTGAAATACTCGATTGAATACACGGTACGTTCCCCCATATACGTCAGAACCGACGATGACGTGGTCCCCTGATTTCATTAACATTAAAATCGTCGAGATGGCTGCCATCCCAGAACCGAACGCAAACCCGCTGGCACCGCCCTCGATATCGGCGATGAGCGTCTCAAGTGCCGTCCGTGTCGGGTTGGCCGTCCGCGAATATTCATACCCTTCGCGGAGATTGCCGATGCCGTCTTGCTTATACGTGCTCGTCTGATAAATCGGTGGTGTGACGGCTCCCGTCAACGGGTCCGTTGTTTTACCGCCGTGAATGAGTGCTGTTTTTGTACGCATATTCTGCCTCCTTGACTATTCCTTGACTTAAATAACGTTCAACGCTGTCCGGTAAAATCGTCACGATGACGCCTTCTGTCATCTGAGCCGCTTCTTGTACGCATGCCGCGATGGCCGCTCCGGATGAACTTCCGACGAGCAAACCTTCTTGTTTGGCGAGGTGGGCGACATAATAGAACGCCTCTTCGTCCGTAATCGTGTAAATCCCGTCGACGAGCTCGCGCGGCAAGAACGCCGGCCACGCCTCGACGCCGATGCCTTCTGTCTTGTGCGGCCCTGGTGCTCCACCGTTCAAAATCGACCCTTCCGGCTCGACGACGATCGTCTTCGTCCCGTTCGGCCGCAACTTGCTCGCGACACCTGTAAACGTCCCCCCTGAGCCGGCCCCGGCGATGAACACATCGATGTTCGGCAGGTCGGCCTGAAGCTCGAACGCGAGCGTGTCGACGTATGCGTCCGGATTATCCGGATTCGAGAACTGTTCCGGCACATAGGCGTCATGTTCGATGGCGAGCTCTTTCGCCCGCGCGATGGCCCCTTTCATCCCGAGCTCCGTCGGCGTGTTGACGACGGTCGCCCCGAGAAGCGCCATGAGCGCTTGCTTCTCTTGACTGAACTTCTCCGGAGTGACGGTCATCAACTTGATGCCGTGACGTTGACAGGCGAGTGCGAGCCCGATCCCGGTGTTCCCGGCCGTCGGTTCGACGACCGTTCCCCCGCGTACGAGTTGTCCACGTTCAAGCGCCCGTTCAATCAATTGCAGACCGAGCCGATCCTTGACACTACCGCCCGGGTTCATCATCTCGAGCTTGCCGTACACTTTGACACCCGGAGGAACCGGTAACGTCCGCAATTCGAGAAGAGGCGTCTCCCCGATCAATTCATAGACGCTTTGGACAATCATTTACGCTTCGTCCTTGAAGATGATGTGCCACTCGTCACGCTTAGCAAGCATGTCGGCCGCGAGCTTCTTCGCACCCTCGAAATCGTGATGGTTCGCGCTGCCGCATTGAATCGGGTTTTGCGCTGGAAGTTCTGTCGCATTTGCTGCATCGCGGAGTGTCGCTTCGACGAGGTCGAGCATCGCTTCGTAATCCCCGTCGTTCAACATCGTCCAATAGAAGCCTGTCTGGCAACCCATCGGCGAGACGTCGATGATTTGATTCGAGTGGCTACGGCTGTTCTCGGCAATCAAGTGCTCGAGCGAATGGACGGCGCGCATCGGCATAAGCCCTTCGTTCGGTTGAATGAAGCGAATGTCATATTTATAAATCGTATCGGCCGTCCCTTTCTTCACTCCAGCTAAACGGACGTAAGGCGCTTGTACTTTTGTATGGTCTAAATTAAAGCTTTCGACTTTATAACTTTTCATGATTGAGTTCCTCCTGATTGTTTCGTGGCCACGACGAGCCAGACGAATTTATTTTTTTGCGTGAGCGTAACCGTATAGCCGTTTGCTTCGAGCATCGCTTGAATCGTCTGGGTATATGGATAAAACTCTCGATTCAAATCCTCGAGTAAATCGGTATAGCCGTTCGCTTCGGCCCAGTCCAAGATGTCCCGTTTCGCTGTTTGCGAGGCGAACATCGTATCGAGCAAGACGAAGCGCGGGGCGTCGAGGTGTTCGACGTAACTTCGAATCGCCGTCCGTTTCTCATCATCCGTCAAATGATGGAACGCATAGGATGACACGATTGTATCGACCTGTTGATCCGTCGGATAGTTGAGAAAGTCACCGTCGACGATATCGAGCTGTAACTTCTCGGCCGCGACGGCCCGCATTTCCGGAGACGGTTCGACCGAAATCAATTCGTGGCGCTCCAAGATTTTTGCACTCAAGTTCCCTGTCCCGCTTCCGAATTCCATGACCCGGCCTTCTAATTGGTCGACGACCTCGTTGAGCATCGTCTCGTACCCGGCGAACACTTCACGATACTGTTCGTCATGTCCGGTCACGGTCGCGTCATATTCTGACGCCCATTCCTTAAAAATATCCATGAATTGTAATCCCATATTGTCACCCCATCGTCTTTATTCCGACTATATCGATAAGTTTTATATGATTTATCTACTACAGACTGTATCAACTTTAGATTAAAATCTCAAGCGAATTGCCCATATTGTTTGAGAGAGATGAATTATTTATTGTTAATCCGATGAAAGAGTCAGGAAATGAGAAAAGACCTATCCACATTTTGACGTGGATAGGTCCAAAGTAATTGTCAGAATCTTTTAATTTGTTCAAATTCATTACCCTATCGTTTAAAAAACAGGAAGAATTTTGGTTTGAAATCCGCTATCATTTTCCACAAATGGATTTATTTTTTCAAAAAACGATTGGAGGATACTAAATTGCCACAACCGAAATTTTATTTGAACGTCTCCCTCGCGACTTGCCTCGCGTTGACGCCCGGCCTACTCGGCCTCGGCGCAGAACCTGTCCTAGCCAAGCCATCTGTCAAACAAAGCGTGAGCTCGACCGACAAACATGAGAAATTGCGCGTCGTCGTCGAACTTGTCGGTGCCCCAGCCATCGAACAAGCAAAGAAAAAGGGTAAAAAGTTTAACGAGTTGACGAAAACGGAGAAAGACGGCGCTCAAAAGCTCGTCAAAGCCGAACAAAAGAAAGCGAAAGCTGCCATCTCGAAAAAAGGCGTCAAGGCCGTGACGCTCGAAGAGTTCACGACCGTCTTCAACGGTTTCAGTACGATGCTCACAGCGACCGACGTCAAAAAGGTCGAGGCGTTGCCTGAAGTCGCAAGCGTCCACGTCGTCAACGAGTACGAACGTCCAGAAGTCAAACCGGACATGGTCACGAGTAATGGCATGGTCCAATCACAGCAGACGTGGGGCGATTACGGGTTCACGGGCGAAGGGACAATCGTCGCTGTCATCGATACAGGCGTTGACGCCGACCACCGTGACTTCCGTCTTACGGATGATTCAAAAGCCGAGTTGTCTCAAACAGAAGTCGAGACGGCCGTCAGCACGTTCGGCATGCCTGGAGCTTACATAAACGAGAAAGTCCCATACGCTTATAACTATTATGATGAGAACGATGATATCCGTGACGATTCACCTGGCGCCTCGATGCACGGGATGCACGTCTCGGGTACTGTCGCCGCCAACGGGGATGAAGCGGCCGGTGGCTTGAAAGGTGTCGCTCCTGAGGCACAAGTGCTCGGGCTCAAAGTATTCAGTAACGATCCGAACTATGCTTCGACATACGGCGATATCTACATTAAAGCCATCGATGACGCCATCAAACTCGGTGCGGACGTCATCAACATGAGTCTCGGCTCAACGGCCGGATTCGTCGATGCCGACTCACCGGAACAACAAGCCGTCCAACGTGCCGTCGATAACGGTGTCTTCATGTCGATTTCGGCTGGAAACTCGGCCTACTTCGGCAACGGTTACGACCTTCCGTACGCCGATAATCCGGACACGGGCGTCGTCGGTGCCCCGAGTGTCAGCTCGGCGTCGACATCCGTCGCTTCGCTCGAGAACGATCAAATTCAATTGGACGCGTTCTCAGTCAAGTCGGGTGACGCCACTGACAAAATCGGTTGGAAAAAACAAGACGGTCCTGCCTTCACGCAAGGCAATTACGACCTCGTTTACGTCGGCGACGGCCAACCGAGCCAATACGTCGGAAAAGACGTTAAAGGAAAAATCGTCCTCGCGGTTCGCGACGGCAGTTACTTCTATTCAAACATTCAACAGACAGCCGAAGCGAACGGCGCAGCTGGCGTCATTGTCCGTGGAGCTGTCGGTCACGGCGATTATGTGAGCATGGCATTGGCCAACCCGAAAATCCCGATGGCCTCGCTTAGCATCAAAGACGGGAACACGTTGCAACAACGTCTCCTCGCTGGTGAACAGATGACAATCGGCTTTGCCGGCGATCGCCTCAGTGTCACGAACGGCGCGGCCGGTCAGCTCTCGAACTTCACGTCGTGGGGCATGACGCCAAACCTCGACTTCAAGCCAGAGATTTCAGCACCGGGCGGACAGATCTTCTCGACGTTGAACGATAACCAGTACGGCTTGATGAGCGGTACATCGATGGCTGCCCCACACGTGGCCGGCGGAGCTGCCCTCGTCCTCGAACGCGTCGACCGCGACTTCAATTTGACAGGAACAGCACGCGTCACGATGGCGAAGAACTTGCTCATCAACACATCGAAAGCTGTCACGGATATCGGACCGCTCAACAAACAGTTACAACAAAACCTCCCTTACACGCCACGTCGTGGTGGAGCTGGTCTCATGCAATTGCATGCTGCCGTCTCGACACCGGCAATCGCGTACGAGAAGAAGACGAAAGAAGCGAAAGTCGCGCTCAAGGAATTGAACCGCAGCAAGGCGACGTTCACGCTTGTCGTCGAGAACTTGTCGGACAAGGCCGTGTCGTATAACGTGTCTTCGTCACTCCAGACCGACCTCGCTATCGAGCAGACGGCCGGACTCGTTCAGAACGCGATGGAAGCCCAAGCGCTCGAGAATGCAAAAGTGACCGTCAACGGGAAGAAAGTCAGTACGGTCAAAGTAAAACCGAACGCGAAAGTAGAACTCAAAGTCGCACTTGACGTCTCGAAAGCGAAAGTTCTCAATCCGAAAACGCTCGACGGTCTCGTACCGGCGAAAGACGTCTTCGAGAACGGTTACTTCGTTGATGGATTCGTCCGCTTGACGGACGTTAACGGTCCTGAGGGCAACCCGTCACTCGTCGTACCGTTCGTCGGTTTCGAAGGAGACTGGGGCAAGGCGCCAATCTTCGATGCCTCCATCTATGAAGACGGCTCGTTCTACGAAGTATCAGGTATGGTCGATCAAACAGGGAACTATCTCGGTTCGAACCTTGACCAATCCGTTGATGCCGACGCAATCGCCTTCTCACCAGACAAAGATGGCTCAAAGGATGTCGCTGTACCGGTGTTCTCGTTGCTCCGTAACGCCAAGGACGTCAAGTATCGCATCGTCGACGAGGCCGGCAATGTCGTCCGGACGTTGTTCCAAGACGAAGAACTTCGCAAGAACTACTTTGACGGCGGTGCCAACACACCTTATTACTACTCGGCCGCTTACACATGGGATGGTCAGTTGAATGGCAAACCAGCCCCGGCCGGCAAATACTTCTATGAAATCGAAGGAAGCATCGATTACATGAAAAAACAAGCCCAGACGCTTCGCTTCCCAGTCAAAGTCGATTACACGGACCCGACGTTCACGACGAAATGGCAAGGGGAGAGCTTGGCGGTCCAAGCGAAAGATGAATTCTCTGGCATCCATTCGGTCGAATATTTCTTGAACGGAAAATCCGTCGCCAAGCAAGCTGATGGCAAAGCCTATAAGTTCACAGGCGTCAGCGACGCCGATCAAGTCAGTGTTCGCGTCGTCGATCACGCTGGCAACAGCACAACGAAGACGGTCGCTTACTCGACAGACGCGGATAAGCCTGGAGTGTTCGTGAACGCCCCGCTCGCTTTGACGCCATACGCGACATCGGTCATCCCGGTCGCTGGAACGATTCAAGATGCATCTGCCATCCAGTCGTTCCAAGTCGACGGTGTTGACGTACCGCTCACATGGGACGATACGAAGAAAGAACACGTCTTCAACACGACGCGGACGTTTGCAGACGGTGTCCATAAGTTGCGGTTCGTCGCCGAGGATGCGGCTGGAAACGTGACCAACTTCCAACGTGCGATTTTTGTGGATACGACACCTGCCAGCATCGAACTTGGAAAACTACCGAAAAAAATCGGTAAAAAACAATCGACGGTCAACGTCTCTGTAACGGTGAAAGACAACTTCGACGAAGTGAAACTTCTCGTCAACGGCGACTTGAAATTCAGCCAAGCGCTGAAAGAACCGTATGAGATGCGTTCATTCGCGAAAACACAGACGGTCACGCTTCCTGTGACGTCAGGTGAGAACACGTTCACGTTCGAGGCGACCGACCTCGCCGGCAACGTGACGACGAAGACGATCACACTCGTCAAATAATAATTCGACAGGCTCGCGCCCAAATCGCGAGCCTGTTTTTTCTAGGTACAAAAACGGCTCCCGCATCCGCGAGAGTCGTTTGATGTGTTAATTCAATTCGAGCGCATAAGAGACAGCGGCGAGCGCATAGAGCGGCGCCGTCTCCGAACGCAAGATGCGTGGTCCGAAAGCACAGGCCTGTGCCCCGCGTTCCGTCCACTCATTCACTTCACTTTCGTCAAAGCCGCCTTCCGGCCCGACGATGAGCAGGAGCTTCGCCCCAGGTCGAAGTGATTTCAACACCGTCGCAAACGCTGCTTGCTCCCCTTGCTTCGCTTGTTCTTCATAGGCGATGACGACGGCATCGAACGAATCGATGCGGTCCGTCAGTTCCCGTGGTGTGATGTGTTGGCACATCGGAACGACGGCGCGGTACGACTGTTCGGCCGCTTCCTGCATGATTTTCTGGAGCCGTTCGACTTTTTTCGGTGCCTTTTTGGCGTCCCATTTGGCGACCGAGCGCTTCGATTCGAACACCCAGAAGTGATGCATGCCGAGCTCAGTCCCTTTTTGGGCGACGAGTTCGACTTTATCGCCTTTCGGAAGCGCATAGGCGAGCGTCACGTCGACGGGAAGTTCGGTCGTCGCTTGACGGCGTTCGAGCACCCGGGCCGTGCCCGTCTTCTTCTCGAGCGTCACGACCTCAGCCTCATATTCGAGGCCGGTACCGTCTAAAAGCACCATGCGATAACCGGGCGTCTCCCGGAGCACTGTCCCGATATGATGGACGACGTCGGCCGGTAAGGTGGCCGTGTCATTAACAAATGACTCACGCGGTAAAAAGTATCGTTGCATGGCTCATCCTTTCTTCGCGATGATGGCGACCCAGTCTTCCATGACCCGTGTCTCTTCAATCGCGAATCCGGACGCCTTGAGCGCCTCTGTCACCTCGGCCCGCTTCTGTCCGATAATACCCGACGTGATGAAGTAGCCGCCCGGTTTGACGCGCGCATATGCATCATCGATGAACAGCATGATGACGTCGGCCAAAATATTGGCGACGACGAGGTCATACTCCCCCGTCATCCCTTTCAACAAGTCACCCGTCTTCACGTCGATGACGTTGCCGACACCGTTCGTCTCGACGTTTTGACGCGCCGATTCGACGGCGACCGCATCCAAATCGAGTGCCTCGACTCGTTCGGCGCCAAGCTTCGCAGCGGCGATGGCGAGGACACCTGAACCCGTGCCGACATCAATCAATCGGTCACCCGGTCGGATATAGTTCTCGATCGCCTGAATGCAGAGCATCGTCGTCGGATGCGTCCCCGTCCCGAACGCCATACCCGGATCGAGCAAGATGACGTTCTCTTCCGGTTGTGGCTCGTAATCTTCCCAAAGCGGGACGATCGTCAAATGTTGTGAGATTTTGACGGGCTTGTAGTACTGCTTCCACGAATGGGCCCAGTCCTCTTCGTCCATCTCGACGACCGTCACGTCACCGGTGCCGATATCGAGCACATGACGCAAGCCGTCCACTTCTTTTTTGAACGCGGCGAACGTGTCTTGGAAATCACCTGAGGCCGGTACGTATGCTTTCACGTACACACCTGATGTTGGATACGATTCGCGGCCCGACACGTCCCAAATCTCGCCGAAATGGTCTTCGGCCATCATCTGGTCGTAATCTTCGACGTCCTCGATGACGACCCCTTGTGCCCCCACTTCATGTAGTAAATTCGATACGGCTTCGACTGCCTGCTGTGTCGTGTGGACACAAATTTCAGACCATTTCATTGTTTGAACACGCTCCTTTTACTGGCTAAAAAACTTCTTCATCTTTTGGAACAGGCCGTGTTGTTCTTCGACGCCTGCTTCTCCGCTAATCTCTTCGAATTCACGGAGCAATTCTTTTTGACGGTCGGTCATATTCGTCGGCGTCATGATGACGATATTGACGTACTGGTCGCCATTGCCGCCGCCGCGGACGCTCGGCATCCCTTTGCCGCGCAACCGGAATCGCGAACCGGTCTGCGTGCCGGCTGGAACTTTCAAACTCACTTTGCCGTGGACGGTCGGAACTTCGAGTTCCGCGCCGAGTGCGGCCTGGGCGAACGTGACCGGCATCTCCATCGTGATATGTTGGTCGACCCGTTCAAAGATTTCATGCGCCCGGACGCGAACGACAATATACAGGTCGCCGGCTGGGCCGCCGTTAAAGCCAGGACCACCTTTGCCTGATAGACGGATTTGTTGGCCGTTGTCGATTCCAGCTGGAATCTTGACTTCGACTTGCTTCTGTTTCTTCACATGGCCAGAGCCGTGACACGTCTCACATTTTTCTTTAATCGTCTTCCCGCTTCCGTGACATTGGCTACACGTCCGTTGATTGACCATCCGGCCGAGAATCGTGTTCTGTTCGACCGTCTCGACACCGCTGCCGCCACAACGGCCGCACGTATCCGGTTTTGTTCCCGGTTTGGCGCCGCTGCCCATGCACGTGTCGCATTCGACTTCAATCTCAAGATCGATGATTTCCGTCTTGCCGGTCACACTCACCATGAAATCGAGGTCGACGACGTATTGATAGTCTTCCCCGCGTCGTGGGGCGTTCGGGTCTTGACGACGTCCCCCACCGCCACCGAAGAACATGTCGAAGATGTCACCGAAGCCGCCTTGGAAGTCGCCACCGCCGCCGAATTGGCTGGCCCCTTCAAAACCGAAACGGTCGTATTGGGCCCGTTTTTGTTCGTCTGACAATACTTCGTACGCTTCACCGAGCTCTTTGAACTTGTCGGCCGCATCCGGCTCTTGGTTGATGTCAGGGTGATACTGGCGTGCCAGCTTGCGATAAGCACGTTTGATGTCTTGTGCCGAGGCCGATTTATCTAGGCCAAGCACTTCATAATAATCTCGTTTCGCCACGTTACTCTCTCCTCTACACTGTCTAAACTAAAATTCTACCGAATCTACCTTAACATGGAAAGAGCCAAAGCAGAAACCTGCTTTGGCGCTCTCCTCTCTATCGGTTGCCTTATTTGCGATCGTCGAGATCTTCAAACTCAGCGTCAACGACGTTGTCGTCTTTCGCTTCCGTCTGCGTCTCTGCACCTTCAGCACCTTGCTGTTCAGCCATGTTCGCATATACTTTTTGCGTCAACTCTTGCACGACGTTCGACAATTCGTCTTTCGCCGTACGGAGGGCTTCGAGGTCTGTGCCTTCGAGTGCCGTTTTCGCTTTTTCTTTCGCAGCTTCAGCGCGCTCTTTGTCCGTAGCGTCGACTTTGTCGCCGAGGTCTTTGATCGCCTTGTCCGTTGCGAAGACGAGTTGGTCTGTCTCGTTGCGGAGTTCAGCTTCTTCTTTACGTTGTTTGTCAGCTTCCGCGTTCGCTTCCGCTTCTTTTACCATACGCTCGATTTCAGCCTCGTCGATCCCTGAAGACGATTGAATCGTGATGGACTGTTCTTTGTTCGTACCGAGGTCTTTCGCCGATACGTGAACGATTCCGTTCGCATCGATGTCGAATTTGACTTCGATTTGTGGCACGCCACGTGGTGCCGGCGGAATGTCCGTCAACTGGAAGCGACCGAGTGTCTTGTTGTCTGGTGCCATCGGACGTTCCCCTTGGAGGACGTGGATGTCTACCGCTGGCTGGCTGTCAGCCGCCGTCGAGAAGACTTGTGATTTCGAAGTCGGGATCGTCGTGTTGCGATCGATCAACTTCGTCATCACGCCACCCATCGTCTCGATACCGAGCGAGAGCGGAGTCACGTCGAGAAGGACGACGTCTTTGACGTCACCGGCAAGGACGCCACCTTGGATGGCGGCACCGAGGGCGACGACTTCATCCGGGTTCACGCCTTTGAACGGCTCTTTCTTCGTGAAGTCGTGAATCGCTTTTTGAACCGCTGGGATACGTGTCGAACCACCGACGAGGATGATCTTGTCGAGGTCAGACGGTGTAAGACCTGAGTCTTTCAACGCGCGGCGTGTCGGCTCCATCGTGCGCTCGACGAGGTCGGCTGTCAACTCTTCGAATTTCGCACGTGTGAGTGTCGTTTCAAGGTGAAGCGGACCAGCTGCTCCGGCCGTGATGAACGGAAGGCTGATGTGCGCGCTCGTCACACCAGAAAGGTCTTTCTTCGCTTTCTCGGCTGCATCTTTCAAACGTTGAAGCGCCATCTTGTCTTGAGCGAGGTCGATGCCGTTCTCTTTTTTGAATTCTGCTACGAGATAGTCGATGACTTTTTGGTCAAAATCGTCACCACCGAGACGGTTGTCCCCTGCTGTTGCGACAACTTCGAAGACGCCGTCGCCAAGTTCGAGAATCGAGACGTCGAACGTACCGCCACCGAGGTCATAAATCAAGATCGTGTGGTCTTCACCTTTATCGAGACCGTAAGCGAGTGCAGCTGCCGTCGGCTCGTTGATGATTCGTTTGACGTCGAGACCGGCGATTTTCCCTGCATCTTTCGTCGCTTGACGCTCCGCATCGTTGAAGTAGGCAGGTACAGTGATGACTGCTTCCGTCACCGTTTCACCGAGGTAGTCTTCTGCATCTTTTTTCAATTTCTGCAAAATGATTGCCGAGATTTCTTGCGGTGTGAACTTCTTACCGTCAACTTCGACCGTATGCGACGTTCCCATGTGACGCTTAATCGATTGAATCGTGTTCGGGTTCGTGATCGCTTGACGTTTCGCTACTTCTCCGACTTGACGCTCTTCGCCTTTGAATGCGACGACAGATGGTGTCGTACGGTTCCCTTCTGCGTTCGAGATGACGACTGCTTCGCCACCTTCCATAACTGCCACACATGAGTTCGTTGTACCTAAGTCAATTCCGATAATTTTACCCATTGTCTATTCCTCCATCTAATTAAGTAATGTTATTCTGAGACTTTTACCATGCTCGGACGAATGACGCGTCCGTGCATCGTGTACCCTTTTTGAAGCTCCATCGTCACGATGCCCGATTCGAACTCATCGCTCGGCTCTTGCATGACCGCTTGATGATAGTTCGGGTCGAACGGTTGGCCAACCGCTTCAATCACTTCGACGTTCTCACCGTTCAAGACGTCGAGTAACTGGCGGTGAATCATGTCGACGCCCGCTTGAATCTGCTTGGCGTCGTCCGAAGTCGCCTCGACTTGGAGCGCGCGCTCGAAGTTATCGATGAGCGGAATCAACTTCTCGACGACCGTCTGTGACGCGAACTTCACGCGTTTCGCGTTCTCTTCGTTCGTCCGACGACGGAAGTTATCAAAGTCCGCACGGATGCGGAGCTCGCTCGCTTTGAGTGCGTCGATTTCTTTTTGTAAATCCGTCCCTTCAGAAGTTTCTTCCACAAACTCAACATTTGAAACCTCTTCTGCTTCGACAGCCTCTGTCTGTTTCGGATCAAAATCTTTTTCTTCGAGCACTTCTTCTGGTTCAGGCCCGTTTTGTTTGTCAGTTGTCATAATGAGGCTCCTTTCCATCACTCTTCTAATTTCGTTCGCCTTAACGCCTCAATGATTTGTCCCATCATTTGGACACCGTGTCGATAGTCCATCCGGGTCGGTCCAATCATGGCGATTGTCCCGAACGTCTTCCCGTCGAGCGTATAGTCGGACGTGATGACGCTACAATTTTGAAGCGCGACGATGCCATTCTCGCTACCAATGCTCACATAAATCTCGCGGTTTGGCAACGATTCGAGCCAGTCGGTCAACCGTTCCTGTTCATCGATCCATTCGAGGAACGGACGCAACGTGTCGAGCGTCTGAAACTCAGGTTGGTTGAAGATGTTCTTCTTCCCCCCTAGATATAGCGAAGCAGGATGTTGGACTTCGACGGTCGATTGAATGAGTTGCATCATGAACTCAAATTGTTCCTGGTGCGCGAGTCGAAGTTTGGCCACTTCTTCCCCGATTCGGAACTTTAGCTGACCGAGTGGAGTCCCTTTGAGACGATCGTTCAAGAAACGAATCGTCTGTTCGACCAAGTCAGGCGCCATCGGAGAGTCGAAAACGACCGTCCGATGTTCGACGTGGCCTTGATCGGTCACGATCAAGACGACGCCGCGCCGTTCGTCGAGCGGCATCAAGTCGATTCGGGCCAGGCGATTCATCTGGCTGTTCGGACCGAGTGCCACCGTCGTATAGTTGGTCAAATCAGAGAGCAGGTCAGCGGCTTGACGGATGAGCACTTCCGACTCTTGGGCCGAAGCGCGCAGTCGTTCACCGAGACGATACGTCTCGCGCTCGTCGATGATTTTCGTCTCGACGAGATGGTCGACATAATACCGATAGCCGATTTCGGACGGGATTCGTCCGGCCGACGTATGCGGCTTTTCAATCAAGCCCATGTCTTCTAAATCGGCCATATCGTTACGGATCGTCGCCGAACTGAATGATAAGTCATCCCGCTTCGATAACGTCCGCGACCCTACCGGTTGGGCCGTCTGAATATAATCATCGATGATCGCTCGTAAAATGAGCAATTGTCTCTCTGTCAGCACAACATCACTCCTCTCTGAAGGATTGGCCTCGCTTTATTAGCACTCATATTTACTGAGTGCTAATCACACTTCAAATATTATCATGTTCTCCTTATTTGTCAATTCATTTGGCTCATTTTTTCCAGTCCGTTCAAGCGTTCGGATATGCATGTTTCGTCAACATTCGGTATGATACGAAATGAGGTGATTAGATGTTTACAACACAACAATTCGACGTATTCACGCAAGACGGACTCGACGCCCGGATGGCCGGGATCCGCTCAGAGATTCAACCGCTGTTCCACCGGATTTATGACGAGGTCGGGCCTCAGCTCGAAGCCGACGTCGGCATCCCGCTCTATTTACATGTCGCCAAGCATGCCCGCCGGACGGTCAATCCGCCGAAGGACACGTGGATGGCGATCTGCCATGACAAACGCGGCTATAAGAAACATCCCCATTTCCAGGTCGGCTTATTCGACGACCGCGTCTTCGTCTGGCTCGCCTTCATCTATGAGATGCCGAACAAGGAAGCAATCGGCCGCCGGCTTATGGCACTCGACTTCAAATCGGATTTCCCTGACTTCCATATCGCCGGGGACCATATGAAGAAAGACGCGTTTTTAATCGAGGATATGTCAGCCGAATCGATTGAGACGATGACGGAACGCTTCGCGACCGTGAAAAAAGCTGACTTCTTAATCGGCCGCCAACTTCCGGCCGATGCGTCGATCCTTCAAAACGAAGCCGCCTTCCTGGCGCTCGTCGAGGATACGTTCAGCCGGCTCATGCCGATTTATCGAGACCTAGTCTTATAAACAATCAAGGGCGGACCCAAGTCGGGTCCGCCCTATTTTTATGATAATGAAGGTTGATCGTGAGCGTCATTCACACGCGCTTCACCGATGAAGGCCGCGAATGCCTCATTGGCGAGCGGGAGTCCCGACTGGGTCAAGCGGACGTGTGTGTCCGTCGTCTCAATCAAGCGCTTCGCCTCGAGCTCCGTCAAGACGTGCCCGAACACCGAACGCATCGATACACCGTACTTCGACTCGAACGTCGCAAACGACACGCCTTGGCGCATCCGGAGTCCGAGGAACAGTTCTTCTTCCATCTTCTCGAATATCTCGAGCGTCGTCGTATTGCGGACCGGTAACCCCTCCGCTTTGATATAGTGCGGAATCGGTGCGATGTTCGCCCGACGTTCCCCGTTCAAATAACTGTGCGCGCCGGCGCCGAAGCCGTAATACTCTTCGTTGCGCCAGTACACTTGGTTATGACGGCTCTCCCGTCCTTCAAGGCTATAGTTTGAAATCTCATATTGTTTCAATCCACGCCGTTCGAGCGTCTCCATCACTTTTAAATACATCGCGACTTCGATATCTTCGCCCGGAAGGCGCAACTTCCCTTTTCGCTCTTGAATCGCGAACACGGTGTGCGGCTCGAGAATCAACGAATAGGAAGACACGTGTTGAATCGGGAGCTCGAACGCCAAGTCGAGGTCGCGCTCAATCTGCTCGAGCGTCTGTTCCGGCAACCCGAACATCAAGTCGATCGAGATGTTATCGAATCGCTTCGCAGCTTCCGTCACGGTCGCAAACACGTCATCGGCCCGGTGCGTCCGTCCGATGCGCTCGAGTCCGCCGTCGTCGAACGTTTGGACGCCGAAACTGACGCGGTTGACTCCTCCTTGCTTCATCGTGTCGAGTTTCTCCGCACTGACGAAGTTCGGGTTCGCCTCGACCGAATACTCCAAATTCGGAGACGCGAGCGGGAGCAGATGACGTGCGACCATGTCCATGAGTCGTTTCATCTGCGCCTCATTGAGCGCCGTCGGTGTCCCACCGCCGATAAAGATCGTCTCGATCGTATCGGTCGGGTATTGTTCGAGCGAGAGGATGATTTCCCGTTCAAGTGCATCTAAATAGTCATCAACCGGTTGGTTCTTTAAGAACACCTTGTTGAAATCACAGTAATAACAAATATGTTCACAAAATGGAATGTGAAGATATACGGCTTTAGCCATGGCGGCCACCCCTTTCTTCTCTTCCATTTATAACGCTTTTCACGCCGGGACGCCACTCTGCACGTTCAATCGAACCGATGAATGAACAGACCGCTCTTCAGTTTCGGTTCGAACCACGTCGATTTTGGCGGCATTTGACCGTTCTCGTCGGCGACGCGCATCAGCTCTTCCATCGCCGTGGCATGACACGTCAATACGACGACGTCATCACGTTTAGCCAAGTCGGCGAGACGTTTCGGTGCGTCCTTGCCGCCGATGAAATCGATTCGGTGATCGGTGCGAACGTCCGTGACGTGAAAATACGGTTCGAGCACATCCCGTTGCAGCGTCGCGACGTCGAGCGACGTCGTCGTCTGCAATTTTTTGAGCATGAAATGCTCGCCCCGGTAAGACAAACCGAACGTGCCCCGCTCGTTCGGGACATACAAAGCAGGGACCGACTCGAGGTCATACGATAAATCCAGATTTTCGAGCAGTACCATCACTTCTTCTGTGCCCACTTGATTCAGGATCCGGTGATATGGCAAAATCGTCAGCTCATCGCTCGGGAACAAGACGCCGAGGAAGTGATCCCGCTCTTGTTTCGATTCCCCTTCATGAATCGGGCTCCGTGCGACGACGGCTGCGGCTTTGGCCCGGTGATGCCCATCGGCGATATAGATGGCCGGAATGCTGGCCCCGAGCATGATGACGCGTGCTTGATGCTTGGATGGCACGGCATAGCCTTCATGGATGACACCTTCACTGTCCGTGAAGGCGAACAACGCCTCTCCTGTCGTCGCATCGTCCAAGATGCGACGCAACCCTTCGTCCGGCGCGTGGCTCATCAAAATCGGGCCAGTGTGCGCTTTCGTCGCCGATACGTGCTCGACGCGTTCGCGTTCTTTCGCGGCACGGGTGTGCTCATGAATCTTGATGCGACCGGCCTCATAATCGGTCACCGAGAATGTGGCGACGAGCCCTGTCTGGACACGCCCTTGATCGGTGAGCCGGTAAACATAAAATCCGTGGGTCCGTTCGGTCAACTCGCTCTCGTAAAGCCGTTCGAGCTCATGACGGGCTCGTTGTCCCCACGCCTCGAGCGGCATGTCCGCCGTGAACACTTCTGGTTTATCGACCGCAAGGAACGAGTCGGGACGCAGTTTGACGTCTTCACGTGCTTGTTCGACGCTGACGATATCGTACGGGTCGGCTGCGACGTTCTCGGGATGGGTTGGCATGTATGGGGCAAACGGTTTGAATACGACCATAATTATTCCTCCTTAAAATTCGCGGACGCGCATGACGCCCTCGATGTCGTACAGGGCGTGCACAGATAGCGTCTCATGTTTATGGTTGTCGATGTCGATCAACGTATAGGCCACGTCGTTGCGGCTCCGGTTGACCATGTTATCTATATTGATTCCGTTCTCGGCGAGCCGGCTGGCGATTTGACCGACCATGTTCGGGACGTTCAAATGGAGCACGGCCAAACGCCGCTTGCCGACGTAAGGGAGTTCCGTGTTCGGGAAATTGGCCGAGTTTCGGATACTACCGGTCTCGAGATACAGTTTGAGCGTATCGACGGCTTGGATTGCACAGTTCACCTCAGACTCGTGGGTCGAGGCGCCGAGGTGCGGGAACGCGACGACTTGCGGATGTCCGAGCAGCACTTGTTTCGGGAAGTCGGTGATGTATGTCGCCACGTTGTCATCAAGCGCTTCTAACAAATCGGCGTCATTCACGAGTTCACCCCGCGCGAAATTCAAAACGGTGGCGCCCGGTTTCATCTGCTTGAACCATGTCGCATCAATCATGTGGCGCGTGTCATCCGTAAGCGGCATATGAATCGTCAGGATGTCGACGTCGGCGAGCAACTCGCTCAACTGCTTCGCCCGTTTCACTTGTTGTGAGATATTCCAGGCCCCGTCGACCGATAAGTGCGGGTCGTACCCGATGACGTCGATGCCGAGATGGAGCAAATCGTTCGCGAGCGACGCCCCGATTGCACCGAGACCGACGATGCCGACGCGCTTGCCTCGCAGTTCGGAACCGACGAAACGCCGTTTCTGTTGTTCCATCGCTTCTTCGAGCGATGTCTGATCGGCAAACGTGTGATCGTTGACCCAGTTCGCCCCTTCCAAAATCGGACGGACCGATAACAGCATGCTGGCGAGCACGAGTTCTTTGACCGCGTTCGCATTCGCGCCCGGCGTATGGAACACGACGACCCCTTGACGGGCGAGCCGGTCGAGCGGGATGTTGTTCACGCCGGCACCGGCCCGGGCGATGGCGAGCAAGTAAGGCGGGATGTCCGCCTGATGGACGTCATGGCTCCGAATGACCCAGGCGTCCGCTTGTTCGGCGTCATTTACGGCATACTCGCTCGGCTCGAAACGCCGTAACCCGTCTTCTGCGATTTGATTATACGTTTTTATATGAAACATCTTGTCCCTCCTGTTCAAACTCATGCATCACATCGATGAGACGCTTCACGCCTTCGAGCGGCATCGCGTTGTATAGACTGGCTCGCAGGCCGCCGACCGAACGGTGACCCCCGAGCTCGATTAATCCGCGTGCCTCGGCGAATCGTTGAAACGCCCGGTCCGTCTCGGCATCCCCGGTCGTGAACGGGATGTTCGTCAGCGACCGCTGCTTGCCCGAGACGACGGCATGAAACATTGGCGATGCATCCAAGGCGTCGTAAAATAGACCACTCTTCTCGACGTTGCGACGTTCCATCGCCTCGACCCCGCCTTCTCCCTCGACCCAGGCGAGCACGCGCTCGGCGACGTATAGACTGAACGTCGATGGCGTGTTGAGCAGCGTATCGACGTGCTTGCTGTACGCGAGGTATGACGGCAAGTCACGGTCGACAATCAAATCGCGACGGATGATGACGAGCGTCAATCCGGCCGGCCCGATATTTTTTTGGGCACCGGCATATAATAGCCCATAGCGCTTGACGTCAATCGCTTCCGCCAAGATGTTCGACGAGACGTCGGCGACGATCGGGACTCCCGTGTCCGGCAGTTTCGTATAGCGCGTCCCTTCAATCGTGTTGTTCAACGTCACATGAAGATAGTCGACGTCTGAAATCGTCTCTGGCCATGCGGGAAGGTCTCGATACTTGACCGCTGCCGAACTGCCGGCGACGACGACGTCACCGTAGTGTTTCGCATCAGCAATCGCTTTTTTCGACCAAATCCCGCTGTCGAGATAGGCGAAGCGCCCCGACTCGCGCAGGTTCATCGGCACCATCGAGAATTGTAGGGTGGCACCGCCTTGTAGAAACAGGACGGCATAGTCGTCAGGAATCTGCATCAATCGCCGCAGTCTCGCCTCGAGCTGCTCGACGATTGTGGCGAACGTGTCGGAACGGTGACTCATCTCGACGATGGACACCCCTTGTTTATAGGAAAGAAACTCGGCTTGCACTTCACGTAAGACCGGTTCCGGCAAGACGCCCGGCCCGGCTGAAAAATTATAGATCACCGCCACTCCTCCTCTATTTCTCTGTAAGTACGTACTATTCCGTGCCCGACGTGCCGAATCCTGCCAAATGACAAAAATCGCCCTTATCCGGAGATAAGGGCGAACGATTATTCTTCGTCCATCGACAAGACGGACATGAATGCTTCTTGTGGCACTTCGACGGAACCAACCATCTTCATGCGCTTTTTACCTTCTTTTTGCTTCTCGAGCAATTTACGTTTCCGCGAGATGTCACCACCGTAACATTTGGCGAGAACGTTCTTACGGAGTGCCTTGATTGTCGAGCGGGCCACAATCTTCGTTCCGACTGCTGCTTGAATCGGCACTTCGAACTGCATCCGCGGGATGAGTGCTTTCAGCTTCTCGACGATGACCTTCCCACGTTCGTAGGCGAAATCACGGTGCACGATGAAGCTCAAGGCATCGACGAGCTCGTTGTTGAGGAGGATATCCATCTTGACGAGTCGCGACGGACGATAGCCGATCAAGTCGTAATCGAGCGACGCATAGCCTTTCGTGCTCGACTTCAACTGGTCGAAGAAGTCGTAGACGATCTCACTGAGCGGGATGTCGTACGTGATTTTGACGCGGGTCGTGTCGATATACTGCATATCGATGAAGCTACCGCGTTTCTTCTGACAGAGCTCCATGATGGCACCGACATAATCGTTCGGTGTCATGATGGCCGCTTTGACGTATGGCTCTTCAATCAATTCAACTTTTTGCTGTTCTGGCATCTTCGACGGGTTGTCGACGTGGATGACGTCCCCTGCTGTCGTCGTGACGTGATAGATAACCGACGGTGCCGTCGTAATCAAATCAATGCCGAATTCGCGCTCGATTCGCTCTTGAATGATTTCCATGTGGAGCATGCCGAGGAATCCGCTCCGGAATCCGAATCCGAGTGCCTGTGACGTCTCCGGCTCGAACTCGAGCGCCGCGTCCGACAACTGAAGCCGTTCAAGTGCTTCACGCAAATCGTTGTACTTCGCCGCGTCAATCGGATAGAGACCGCAGTATACCATCGGGTTCATCTTCCGGTAACCCGGGAGTTGTTCCGTCGAAGGGTTTTTGGCGAGTGTGATCGTATCACCGACACGAACGTCGCCGACCGTTTTAATCGACGCCGAGAGCGTCCCAACATCGCCGACATTCAATTCTTTCACCGATAACGGTTTCGGTGTTGAGACGCCGAGGTCCGTGACTTCAAACGATTTGCCCGTCGACATCATTTGTACCTTGTCTCCGACTTTGACCGAACCGTTGACGATTCGAATCGAAGCGACGACGCCGCGATAAGCGTCATAATACGAGTCGAAAATCAACGCCTGAAGTGGCGCTGACGGATCTCCCGTCGGTGCTGGGACGAGTTCGACGATTTGTTCGAGAATCTCTTCAATCCCGATTCCCGCTTTGGCCGAAGCCGGTACGGCATCACTCGCATCCAAACCGATGACGTCCTCAATCTCTTGACGGACGCGTTCGACGTCCGCAGATGGCAAGTCGATCTTGTTGATGACCGGGATGATTTCAAGGTCGTTATCAAGCGCGAGATAAACGTTCGCGAGCGTCTGGGCCTCAATACCTTGCGCCGCATCGACGACGAGGACAGCCCCTTCACATGCTGCGAGTGAACGTGACACTTCATACGTGAAGTCGACGTGTCCCGGTGTATCGATCAAGTGAAGGATGTACTCTTCTCCGTCTTTTGCGGTATAGTTCAATTTAACGGCGTTCAACTTGATTGTAATCCCACGTTCCCGTTCGAGATCCATCGCATCGAGCGTCTGTTCTTTCATTTCACGCGCCGTGAGCGCACCAGTTCTCTCGAGAATCCGGTCAGCGAGCGTCGACTTCCCATGATCGATGTGAGCGATGATAGAAAAGTTCCGAATCTTCTTCTGACGATTCTCTAATTCTTGTTTGTTCATATATGGGTTCACCTATCCTTCTCATGCATACCGTGTCATTATATCAAAATCCTAAGTTAATGTGTACGACCTACTTCAACAATACCACATATAGTTTTCAGAATAATCATCAAGTGGTTGCTTTTCGAATAAGCGTTTGCTACAATTGTGCTTGTTCTGTTGAATGATTACTTGAAGTAATAAGAACATACACTTTCTTGTTTCAGGGGGTGACAAAACAATGGCAAACATCAAATCAGCAATCAAACGTGCAAAAACTTCTGAAAAGCGTCGCGTCGCGAACTCGCAAGAGAAAGCAGCAATGCGTACAGCAGTGAAACGTGTTGACGCTCTCGTACTCGAAGGAAACAAAGAAGCTGCTCAAGAAGCTTTCGTCCTCGCTACGAAGAAAATCGACAAAGCTGCAGCAAAAGGTCTTATCCACCAAAACAAAGCTGGCCGTGACAAATCACGTCTTGCAGCTCGCATCGCAGCTCTCTAATTAGAGACTAAAACGAAACAGCCGCCTCCATTAGGAGCCGGCTGTTTTTTGAGTTCGCATGACGTAATGGTCACCAATGCCTGGGATGTCAAAAGCGTCACCGACCGTCTCCAATCCGTTCCGTTCATAAAACCGGACCGCTACGGCTCGAGCGTTACACCACCAGTCGGCGTCGAGCTCACGATGGAGCGCCTGCAAGAAGGCAGAGCCGATGCCCCTCCCGGCGACATCGGGAGCGGTCGCCATGCCGCGCAATTGAAACGGCACGTATTCGCCCGCAAACTCACGGCGTTGCCGCATGACGGTCGCAATCGACACGACACGACCGCCTTCGACCCAGGCGAAGTGACGCGTCGTCTCCGCGTCATCCCCTTCAAAATAACACGTCTCCACCGGCAATCCTGGCCGCAACACTTCATGTCGAAGCGGAATCACTGCTTCTAACCCTACTTCCTGTAACCCCATGTCCTCACCTCACAGTAATGTCAATTGGCAGACGAGCGTATCAAACACGATCTGCTTGTCACCCCGTCCCGTCTTCATCGCCTCATCCGCGTCGGCAATCAATGTCAGTGCCCGTCCGAGCTGAGCCTCGGAGAAATTTCGGCTCGCTTGCGAGGCCAGTTTCACCGTATACGGATGCGCCCCGATTTTCGAGGCGATTTGCTTCTCGCCATACCCCTTCTCCGACAGCTGTTTCGCGAGATACATATTCCGGTACTGTCGCGCGAGGAGTGCTAACAAACCGATCAGCTCTTGACCTTGCTTCTCTAAATCACGGACGAGCCGAAGCGCCGCATCCGCACGACGGGCCACTAAGAATTCGGACAGTTGGAACACGTTGTCTTCGAGTGTCCGCGGGACGAGATCGTTGACGATATCAATCGGAATCTCTGCCCCTTCACTCGCGTACAGTTGCAACTTCTCGAGCTCTCGGACGAGTTTGCCCCAATCATCCTGACAGAGGAACAACAGCCGTTCGACGGTCGCCCGCTCCATTTTTTGGCCGCGCCGGTTCAGCTCGTCGCCTACGTAGCGCATCAGCTCCGACTGGCTCGGCTTTTTCGCTTCGAGCACGATGGCCCGCTCTTTTAAGCGCTTGACGACTTTTTTCCGTTCGTCGAGCTTCTCCGCTTCGATAATAAAGACGAGTACGGAATAAGGCGCTGGTTGTAACGCGTATTCGGTCAATCGCTCGACGTTTTGCTTTTGCTTCTCTTTTGCCCCCGTCAAGAACTGCGCTTGTTTGACGATGACGGTCCGATACTCGCTAAAGAACGGTACCGTCTCCGCCTCATCGAGCGCCGTGTCGAGTGACGTCTCGTGCAAGTCGAGCTGCATGACATCAAAGTGGTCACCAGATGGGTTGGCCGCTTTGATAATGGCCCGCTCCCACGTCTCTAGCAAATATTTTTCTGTCCCAAACAGGACGTACACGTTCGACAACTTTCCGTTATGCAGCCACGGTTCATTCAAAACACACACCACTTTCACAATTTATTCTTATCTAAACATAGATTATCCTTCACTGATTCGCTATACTTAGGACGGAACCATTTCAAGGAGGGACTCACTATGCATATTAACTCTGTTCGCCCACAAAGCGAAAACCCGTTCGAGAACGACGTACAGTGCAAACGTAACGATGCCATCGATTCAGCAATCGGCTTCATCGTCCCGTTCGGCTTTTTCTTCACCATCTTCGCGATTGGTGTCCTCATCAAGTTCTTGAGCTTATAAGTCAGTCAGAAAGCGATTGCCCCGGGGGAGCAATCGCTTTTTTAGTTTATCATAGTTTTTCATGGCGGTACTGCCTTCGTCACAATCCCGCGACACCGATTTCGTTCACAGACGACCATCCCGTCCTCGTCCGTCCGTAATACCCGCTTTCCCTCGAGACGTTGCAGCGTGTCAAGATGCGGATGTCCGTAACGATTGTTCCTTCCGACACTGATGATGACCCATTCCGGATTGATTCGGTTCAACAGCGCCTCACTCGACGATGTGTTCGACCCATGATGCCCTAATTTGAACACATCGACGTCAACGGTCGGAATCATCTCTTCCCGCGTGTCCGGCAAATCCCCAGTCAATAAATACGTGAGCGCCCCGACCTGCATGAACAGCGACACCGAGTTCGCATTCTCGTCCTCGCCCGCCTCTCCCGGTGCGACGACCCACATCCATGGATACGGCCTATCCCCGCTCGACAGGAGCCTGACCGGGACTTGATAGGTCTCCAGCTCGGCCAGTAACTCGTCTCGTTTGCCTTGATCCGCTACTTCCGCCGAGAGCCACACCTCATCGACTTCGATGGACGAGAGCAAACCGGACAGTCCGCCGACGTGATCATGATCGGCATGGGTAAGCAATAAGAAGTCGAGGCGCGTCTCCCCTCGCTTCCATATGTACGGGGCGACGACGTCCGCTCCCGGGTCATAGGTGGACCGTTTCGATTCTTTCGGGTCTTGAAACACTCCGCCGACATCGATGACTCCCGTGACCTCGCCGTACTCGACGACGACGGCATCGCCTTGTCCGACGTCTAAAAACGTGACGCGCGGCTCTTCGACCCATTCAAGGACGCCATGCATGAGCAAGAGCGCAATCACGGCAAGCCCCCAACCGCTCCATCGTTTCCACTCAAGGAGCATCAATCCGCCCCACAGGACGACAGCGAGGCCAAGAGCGTGCCAAAACGTAAACTCATGCAGCGGAAGCCAAGGCCGCCAATCGTGATGCAGGGCGAACGTTCCATTCAGGCCATCGAGGATCGGATGCAGGAGCGGTTCAGCGGTCGGCACGATATACGCGAACAGGGCGAGCGGAATGACGATCCAGGAAATTAAGAAAGCGCCGACGACGTTATACACGGGTGCTAACACCGATATAATCGGTTGAACGGGCCATAACAAGATGAGCCCGAACCATTGAGCATATACGGCTAGCCCGAACGGTCCTGTCCAAATCGGGCGAGTCACGAGCAAGAACAACGTCATCGCAACCGTCAACTGGAACCCTAAATTCCATAGCAAGTACGGTTGCAACGCGAGCAAGAACGCCGCGCACCAACTGAGCAACCGAATCGGGTCGCGGACACGGTAACCGAACAGTGACAGCCCGAGCAACACGTCGGCGACGAGCACGGCCCGCGCCACTGGCGGCGAAAACCCGGTCAACCATCCGAACAACGTGACCACAACGAGAATCAACATTGTCTTCGTCTCTCGTCGGAGCGGCAACGGCCGCGTCGTCCAACGCAATCCGAGCACGAGGAGCGCGATATGTGACCCGGAGATGACGAGCAGATGGAGCAGACCGGTCACCCGGTAAGAAAACGAGGTATCCTCATCGAGCAACCGACTCTCCCCGAACAATAACGCCTCCATATAAAGCGCCACATCCGGCCGATACGTCGTCTCGATTCTTGCGAGCTGTCGTTCCTTCCAACGGAGCATCCGTCCACTCATGCCGTCACTCGGACGACACGCCTCGATGGCGACGTCACTCCCTTTGAACGCAAGTCCGGCCCCGTACGCCCAAGCCGCCTCGTCGAACCCACCCGTATTGCGCAACGGTGCGAACGGGGTCTGCGTGAACGTGACGAGGCACGTCTCTCCGGGACGACCGAGCGAGAGGTCACGACCGGTCAACACACCTTCCCTTCCGTCGATTTGTCCATACAGCCGCCCCGATTGGCCATTGTTCCGCCTGCTCTCGATGGCGAACAGATAGGGTCCGTCCACCGGCAACGGCTCGGCGTCAGGACGTACGAACACGAACAGGACGAGCAGGACGGCACCAATGTGCGCATAGACGGATTGACCACGCCAAGTGAAGGCGATGGCGACAGACAACAGGAGGCAGAGGGCGACTGATCCGTGTATCCCGGCAATGAATAGGCTGATTGGCAACAATGGATATAGTGGCATGTCATGGAACCAAGAGATAACCTTCCATACTTTCTAACGTCTTCTCCCCGAACCCTTTGACGTTGCCGATCTCTTCGTATGACTTGAACGGCCCATGCTGTTTCAAATGATTGAGAATCGCCTCGGCTTTGGCCGGACCGATGCCCGGTACGGTCATCAATTCGTCCTTCGTCGCACTGTTGACATGGACCCCGTTCGTCCCCCCGCCCGCTTCTTCAGCGGCCGGCACAACGACCGTCTCCCCTTTTTTCGGGACGCTCACTTTCGTCCCATCGACGAGCAATTGGGCCAAATTCAATTGTTCGGGATCAGCCTCGTCCGTCAAGACGGCGAGAGACAACACATCCCCGACACGGGCCCCTTGCGGCATCGTATACATATCGGGCGCCTCGACCGCCCCGGTCACATAGACGACGATTTCAGTCGGGACGCTCGGCTCGATTTCCGGCTTGGGTGTCGCCACGAACTGTTCGACCATCGGCGTCTCCGGTTCTTTCGAGTAAAACATATAGCCCACCCCAATGAATAATCCGACGAGCAGCACGACGACATACCGTCTCCACTTTTCCATACGTCTCCTCCTCGCGTGAGTCTCCCCTCTAGTATGAGCAAATAGACATCGGTGCGCCCGTTCCTCCTTTGACGTTTCTGACGCGCTTATGACCCTGATGGACGTGTGTCGCATCCGCTTCGAGACGACAAAAAAGAGACAAGCCGAAACTTGTCTCAGTGCTCTTCAAAATGTTGGACTTGGCTCGCGAGTGCGGCGGCCTGCCCTTCTAACTCCTGCATCAAGGCGAAAATTTGATCGAAGCTCGCTTGTTGCTCTCTCATCGAGGCCGCGACTTCTTCATTGCCCGCCGCGAGTTCCTCGGTCACGCCGCTCACTTCCTCGACCCGTTTCAAGACGTTCGTGACTTCCGTGCTCGATGCGACCATCTCGCGCTCGATCGTCCCGACGAACGAGGCGACGTGATCGGTCCGGTCATGGATTCGACTGAACGCCTGCTTCGTCAATCCGAACGCCTCGAGCTGTGCCGTCTGCTCACGACTCGACTCTTCGACCATGTCCGTCAAGCGGGCGACCTCATCGCGAATCGTCTGGACGACTCCGAAAATCGAACGTGTCGCCACGTTACTTTCTTCAGCCAGTTTCTTGACTTCGCTGGCAACGACTGCAAACCCTCGTCCGGCCTCGCCAGCCCGTGCAGCCTCGATGGCGGCGTTCAAGGCGAGCAGGTTCGTCTGGGCGGCGACGTCTTCCACGAGTTTCGCCATTTTCTCAATCTCTTCGGTCTTCCGGGCGAAGTCATCCATCCGATTGACGAGTGATGCGTTGCGCGCGCTAGAGCGCTCTAGAATCGCTTCCTGGTCCGTCAGCGTCTCGATACCGGCCGCGACTTCACGAGTCATCTCGGTCGTCTGTTCAGTCGTCTGCTTCGTCTGGTTCAAACTCGTCTCGAACGAGGTCGCCATGATGCCGACCGATTCGAGCGTCTCTTGCAGTTCCGTTGCAATCGACTGTGCCCCGTTCGCCATCTCATCGACTGCATTCGTGATGTTCGACGTCGTGCTGACCACGGCCTCGTTCTCGGCGGCCGCTGTCTCCGTCATATCGTTCACTTTCATCGAAGTGACGCGAATGGACCCGATGACCGTCTGGAGCGACATCGTCATCTCTTGCATGGCCCGCTCTAACCGTCCGATTTCATCACGGCGCGTCGAATCCGGCAACGTGATTAACCGGCCGGCCGCGATTGCTTCCGCCGCCTCAACGTTTCGCTCGAGCGGATGGGTGATCGAGCGGGCGAAGAAGAAGTTATAGACACTGAGTGCGCCGATGACGAAGACCGTCAACAATACCGATACGAGCAGGAGACGTTTCGTCTCGCTCGCCGCCTCGGCCTGTAGCGCTTCATAGAACGTACCATTTTTCAAGAGGAGCGTGTTCACATCGTTCAATACTCCTTCGAGTTTGGCGGCTTGAATCCGGGCCGCAATTCCGCCTGCCTCGGCCGTCTCCACTTCAGCTTCAATCCGTTCATACTTCGTTGTCGCCCGTTCAAGGTGCGTCGCGAACTCTGGAATCAGATATGTCTGTTCGAGCATCGCAAACGTTTCTCCGTTCGTCGCCCGGATGCGCTCGAGTTGCGTCAGCGTCGATTGACTCATCTGCTCGCCGAGCGATGTCCAAAGCGACTGTTCTTGCAAGAGCGACGTCTCGAGCTGTGACAGCTCGATCATTTGCATCCCATACTGTTCATTGTACGTCTGCAGACGATTGAGTGTCGTCAAAACGTAACTCATCATCAACACAATCAACAAGACCGTGAACACGGTCGAAAAGATAAACCGTTTCCGTAAACTCATTTCAGCGTCCCCTCCATCAACTGTTTCTGAAACGCCTCAAACTGTTTTGTCTCTTCGTCATCCCACTGGACACGACGAAGAGCGGCCAAACCGACACCGTTTTGATCGATTCCGAGTTCGACGTGGGTATTGAACGCCTCGTTCTCGAGTCGATTCGCGATTTCAACGATGGCCAAATCAACTTGTTTCAACATCGACGTGATGACCGCGTCCGGTGCAATCATCGATTGATCACTGTCGACCCCGATGGCCTTCACACCGTTCCGCTCAGCCGCCTCTAGAACTCCGACCCCTGTCAGTCCTGCAGCGGCGTATAACACGTCCGCTCCGGCTTCAATCTGTTTCTCTGCCAATTCGCGCCCGATTTCAGGTGATGCAAAATCGTTCGCATAGTCGACGAGCATCGTCACGTCATCGTTGACACTTTTCGCTCCGAGTTCGAAGCCAGTCCCAAACTTTTGAATCAGTTCGTTGTCGACGCCCCCGATAAATCCGATTTTGTTCGATTCCGTCTCGAGCCCCGCGACTGCACCGGCTAGCGCACTTCCTTCCGTCTCTTTGAACGTCACGGACATGACGTTCGGTAATGTCGATACGGCATCGATCAACGCGAACTGTTGCTCCGGATGTTCGGCCGCTACCGCTTCCAAGTCCTCTTGACAAGCGAACCCGAGCCCGATGATGACGTCATGTCCGTCGGCGACGAGCTGTTCGAACCCGGCCTTGTACGTTTCCGTCTCATCCAACTCGCGGTAATCGACGAACCATTCCCCCGTCTCACGGAGTTGTCCCATGCCGCGCATCGCCGCATCGCTGAATGACTGGTCCCCGAGACCAACATCAGACAACACAACGCCCATCGATTGACGGGTTTCAACGGTTGCTTCCGGTTGGTCAATCACAGACTGACAACCTGGTAACCAAGTCACACATGCGGCCAACAAGCCGATGATGAGTGATTTCTTCATAATCGCTACTTCCTCTCTCTAATGGTCTGACATCTCACTTATCGTCAGAAACCGATCGAGTTTGAAGCCTTTCGTTTCAAATTTAGGGGAATTTGAGTGAAACAAAAAAAGCCACAGACGATGACTTGTCTGTGGCTCCCTACTTATTCTTCCGTCGCGGCGAACGTTGACTCGCTCAACTCGCGATTCGCACTCGTCTGAACGTTGCCTTTTCCAGCAAAGTTGTCGAGTAAATCTTTCATATCGATTCCTGACGACGCTTTGAGCGTCTGTTGCAGCGATGCCATCAAGTCGGTGGCGTAACCCGTGACTTTGCCGGCTCCGCCGTCTTTGCCGCTGCCCGTATCGACGACCGTAATCTTGTCGATATTGCCAAGCGGTGCTGCGATTTGTTTCGCATAATCCGGAAGCATCTTGACGACCATGTCGAGGATGGCGGCTTGACCATACTGCTCAAACGCTTCGGCAATCTTTTGTTTCGCTTCGGCTTCGGCGAGACCCGTCAAGCGGATAATGTCGGCTTCGGCTTCCCCTTTGGCCCGTTCCGAATCGGCCTCGGCCACACCGGCGAGGCGGACCCGTTCGGCGTCGGCTTTCGCTTCCGCTTCGATGCGGTACTTCTCGGCGTCGGCTGCGGCGATTTGACGTGCCTTGTCGGCTTCGGCTGACTGCTCGATTGCGTAACGGTCGGCGTCGGCTTTCTTCTTCACTTCAGAATCGTACTGTTTCTCACGACGCATGATTTCTTTCTCTTCGAGCTCGATTTGCTTTTGACGTTCGATGATTTGGACCTGCATCTGTTGCTCGGTGACTTCTTGCTTCGCTTTCGCTTCTTCGAGCTCATACGCTTGGTCGGCGCGGGCCTTGGCGACGTCTTGTTCACGGCGATACGCTGCGATGCGAAGCTGGTTCTCTTTCTCGGCTTCCGCGATTTCTGAAGCACGTTCGAGTTCCGCTTTCTTCGCGTCCTTCATCGCTTCTGCTTGTTTGATGCGCGTCTCTTTGTCCGCTTCGGCCGTGGCGATATCGGCATCTCGTTTCACTTGCGCGATTCGCGGCTTCCCGAGTGATTCAAGATAGCCGTTCTTGTCACGAACATCTTTGATGGTGAACGAGACGATAACGAGCCCCATCTTGGCCAAGTCTTGTGAGGCGACGCGTTGCACTTCTTGTGAGAACTTATCACGGTTCTTATAAATCTCTTCAACTGTCATTGAACCGAGGATTGAACGGAGGTGACCTTCGAGCACTTCTTTCGCCTCGTTCTCGCGTTCGATTTTCGGTTTGCCGAGGAATTGTTCGGCCGCCGTGGCAATCTCACTGATCGAGCCGCCGATTTTGATGATGGCCGTCCCGTCCGCCATGACCGGTACACCTTGCTCGGTATACACTTCCGGCGTCGTCACTTCGAGCTTGCTCGAGAGAAGACTGAGTGGTTCAGCCTGCTGGAACACCGGCAAGACGAACGTTCCGCCCCCACGGATAATCTTCACACGGTTGCCTGACGCGTCGCTATGGACGTTCTTTTTCCCTAAGTAGCTGCCGGTAACGATGAGCGCCTCATCTGGTCCGACCGTGCGATACTTCAACACGAAGACGAAAATTAAGGCGAGCAAAATCACCCCGACGATAATACTGGCTAAAATAGCTGTGTTCATACGTTAAAACTCCTTTCGGATTGTCGGTTCGTCATACTCCATGACGACCGCAATGTTTCGTTCGACTTCGATGATGACGACGCGTTGTGTCGTATCGATGGCTTTTCCGTCGACACTCTTGGCCGTTTTTAGTACGGATCCCGTTACCGATTCGACGAGCACTTCGCCAAACCCACCTTCTGGGACCGGGACCGTCAATCGACCAATCAGGCCGACGAGGGATTCATCGGTCATTCCGATCGATTCTTCCGCGTTCGATAGCGGCAAGAGGACGAATAAGTACAGGAGCGTCGTGAGCGCGAATGAACCGACGAGGGCGACGGCAAGCCCTATCATTGGCGACACGTGGGCAAGCGCATTTAAAATCAATCCGATTCCCGCACCGAGCGCTAAAAAGGATAAGATGACGGCGGGATTGAACCAACCATCAAATACATCGAACGCATCTGAAAAAATCATGTACACGAATGTACCGAGACCCGCGATGATGAGTACCCACCAATACAGCTGATCTAACGATTCCATTACCACTCCTCCTCGGCGCGACGCTGTCGTTCGTACGAAAGGACGCGGCGCAAATGTTCGACTTCGAGCGCGAGCGCCTGTTCAATCGTGTCCCACTCTGCCAACGGTCGGGTCGGTTGATTGACCGACTGTCGGACCCGTCCTAACGTCTGCTCGAGACGTAAGCGATCATAGCGGTCGACCGCCTCCATCCGTTCTTGTCGCAGAAGTGACAAATAGTGATCGACTTCCGCTTGTAACGCAATGATTTGCTCGGTCGCCGCTTCCGACGATTCCTGCATGAGCAAGCGACGCACCCTGACTTGATGGGCGATCAGTTTTGCAATCCGAGCTTCTAGCTCGAGAATATGTTTATAGAGAGATTCTGCCTCATCTTCATCCGTGTCATCGCGCCACCACATCTCCGACTCACCTCGCTTCTTTCTTTACTCACTTGTCTATACGTTTAGAGCGAAACTTTGGTTTCAAAATAACTAAAAAAAATGTAAGATTGATTTGCTAGCGTTAGAAAGGAAGTGCTCACATTGGGCAATCAAGTCATTAAATTATCAGCTACCGCCCAGGAGGAACTCATCGCGAGTTATCGGGCCCATTCAGTCAATCCTCCGCCACACGCACGATTCAGTGCTAAAACACCTCAGTGTGTGATTACGGTCTACAATTCGGGTAAAGTCATGTTCCAAGGACGTGATGCCGACACGGAAGCCGCCAAATGGGGAACGAGCATTAAAAAAGAACCGAGCGTTCCGAAAAATGTTCTGCCGGAAGGCTTTTCGGACTGGTCTGTCATCGGGAGCGACGAAGTCGGAAAAGGTGATTATTTCGGACCGCTCGTCGTCGTCGCCGCCTACGTGCCAAAAGAGAAAATCGCTCTCGTCAAAGAGCTCGGGGTCAAAGACTCCAAACTGCTGTCGGACACAGAGATCGTCCGAATCGCCAAAGACTTGCACGTCACCATCACCTATCAGAAGGCGACGTTGCACAATCCGGCGTATAATAAAATGCAACGGACGATGACGCAAGGCAAAATGACGGCCGTCGCCCATAACGCCGCCTTGTCGGCCTTATTACAGAAGCTCGATGCGACACCGGACGCCATTTTAATCGATCAGTTCGCTGAAAAGAACATCTACTATAACCACCTTCGGTCCGAAAAAGCAGTCGTCAAAGACGACGTCTATTTCTCGACGAAAGCGGAAGGACTGCATGTCGCCGTGGCCGCCGCCTCGATTCTCGCTCGCGCCTTGTTCTTAAAAGAAATGGACAAGTTAAGTGCGACACTCGGGGTCACGTTACCGAAAGGCGCCGGCGCCAAAGTCGACCAAGTCGCGGCCGATTTGATTCTTCGTTATGGTCAATCCCGTTTGAACGAGGTCGCGAAAGTTCACTTCGCCAACACGAAAAAAGCAATCCGGTTGAGCGAGTTGAAACGATAGTCCTACATTTGTAGATATGGTATATTATTTTTAGGGTTTAATGAACTTAAAAATTTTTGGAGGATAGCGTTCATGTTGCATTATAAAACGTACACATTAAGCGACGACCATCCTTGGGTCATCTTCATCCATGGCGCGGGTGGAAGTCTGTCGCATTGGTATCGTCAAATTCGGCCGTTCAAAAAGAAATATAACGTGCTCCTGCTCGACCTACGCGGACATGGCGGCTCTTACAACGCAGAACAGTCGTTGAATCAACCGCTGAACGCGTATACGCTCGATGTCGTTGTCGAAGACGTCGTCGAGGTCATGGACCACTTACAGATTGAAAAAGGCCACATGGTCGGCCTATCGCTCGGGACGATTGTCATTCAAGCGATGTTCGAGCACCATCCGGAACGAATCGCTTCAGTCGTGCTCGGCGGGGCCATCGTCAAGTTCAACGTCCGCTCGACGTTGTTGATTCGCCTCGGTAGTCTCGTACAGAGCTTCGTGCCGTACATGTGGCTATATCAGCTGTTCGCGTGGATTTTATTACCGAAGAAGCGTCATAAGAAATCACGCATGATGTTCGTCCGCGATGCGGCCAACCTGTGTCAGCGCGAGTTCATCCGCTGGTTCAAGATGACCGAGAATATGAATCCGTTGCTTCGTCATTTCTCTTCGATCGAGACGAACGTACCGATTCTCTATATTATGGGTGACGAGGACTACATGTTCCTCGAAGCCGTCGAACGGACCGCGAAACATCAGCCGACGGCACGCGTCCAAGTCGTCACTGACTCGGGCCATGTCGTGAATGTCGACCAACCCGATCATTTCAATTCAATCTCGATGGCATTCATCGATCAACAAGTCGGCTCTCTTGCAGCCAGCACGTCTTAATACGAGACGATCCTTCATTGGGTCGTCTTTCTTTTTGGACTGTTTTCAATTTTTTTCAAATAAATTTTCAGAAAATATTGATTATTGAAAAATATCGTGTTACTCTTAGACAAATCTTAACAAACGGAGGAGCTGGCAATGATGAAAACCCATGCGCAACACGGCCTACTGATTATTATTCGACTGAGGGACTGAAAATCGACTCGATGACCGAGACGAATTTTTGGGCCCTTGTTTCGATGGTTTCGGACGAGGCGCTCATGGTATGACCGACGCGCCTATCCCATCCGGATAGGTTTTTTTATTGGATTGACACACATAGAGGAGATGATGGAAGTGAAACAGTACGCAATGGACCGAATGATCAAAATATCAGCAGGAATGGCAAGCGCCGTCCTCGTCACGCTCGGGGTTGGACTCTTGATTGAAACGATTGGGAAGATGGCCGGCATCGAGACACTCGTCTTGATTGGGCAAGTCGCGAAATCATTGCTCGCCCCGGCACTCGGTGCCGGTGTCGCTTATCACCTCGGCGGCAATACGCTCATTTTGTTCAGCTCGATGATTGCGGCAACCGTCGGTGGTGCGGCGCTCCAAGCGACCGAGAGCGGGCTCGTCCTCGTGCCCGGTCAACCGATCAGCGCCTTGATTGCAGCAGCGGCTGCGGTATGGTTAGGCAAACGTGTCCTCGGGAAAACGAAATTTGATATGATGGTCGTCCCGGTCACGGCTGTCCTTGGAGGCGGCATCGTCGGAGTCGGTGCAGCAGCCGTCACGACACCGCTCATCAACTCAATCAGCGCCAGCATCACCGCTTCGGTCAATACGTCACCAATCGCGACATCACTCGTCATCGCGCTCGTATTTAGTGTCATGCTCATGTCACCTGCTTCATCGGCCGCACTCGCCATCGCGCTTCAACTCGACCCGGTCGCCAGTGCCGCCGCGTTGATCGGATGTACGGCCCAGTTCGTCGGCTTCACGCTCATGGCATATCGTCAAACAGATCCGGGCGGTTTGGTCGCCTCGTTCTTCGTCACACCGAAAGTCCAGTTCCCGAACGTCGTCAAAAACCCTCGCGTCGTCATGCCGCCTTTCATCGCGGCGATGATCAGCGCGCCGATTGCGACGCTCGTCTTCTCACTCGAAGTCCCTTATGAGATCGCGGGACTCGGGCTCAACTCATTGATTGCACCGCTTAACATCCTTGCCGCGCAAGGAATGGACGCGTTCCTCATCTTCGTTGGAACGGGAGTCGTCCTTCCAGCCGTCATCACGCTCGTCTTGTATAAAGTGACATGCCTCGTCGGTTGGACAAAGTTTGGCGACTTGGCTCTTGAAGTCCAGTAAACTCAAAAAAGGTGTCCACACGTGGTGGACACCTTTTTAAGTTATGCGCGAACTTCCGCACCGTGTGCCGCTTGAACGGCAGTGAGAATCGCTTCATACGACGCCGTCACTTCTTCATCTTGAAGGGTGCGGGTCGGATCTTGATACTTGAGCGAGAAGGCGATTGATTTCTCATCGTCCCTTACGTTCTCCCCGATATAGACATCGAACAAGGCGAGGTCAATCAAGAGCGGTCCTGCCGCCTGTTTGATGGTCGCTTCGACTTGACCGGCCGGGATGTCCCGTTTCAACACGAGCGCCAAATCACGTGTGATGGATGGGAAACGTGGTACGTCTTCATAGATGAGCTCGGCTGACTGTTGCAACACGTCCAAGTCGAGTTCGAACACGTACACTTCTTTCAATCCATACACGTCTTTCGACACACCTGGGTGGACTTGTCCGACGTAACCAATGACACGTCCGTCGATGAGCACGTTTGCGGTACGACCTGGGTGCATATCGGCAATCACGGCCGCCTCATACGTCGCTTCGACACGTAGCGCAGACAAGAGCGTCTCAACGGCTCCTTTAGCGACGAAATAGTCGACCGGGACACGCGTACCTTGTGAACGGTGATCGTACCAAAGTCCCGTCAATACGCCGGCGACGCGCTCCGTTTCACGTGGCAACGTCTCGCCTTGTTCAACATAGACGCGTCCTGTCTCATACAATCGCACGTTCGCTTGTTGTCGCGACGTATTGTAACGAGCCGCCTCCAACAGACCTGGAATGAGCGATGTCCGGAGTACCGAACGCTCTTCGCTCATCGGCATTGCCAAGTTCACTTGCGTCAAGTCGGCTCCACTGAAGCGTGAGGCGTTCCCGACGCTCGTAAGCGAGTACGTGATCGCTTGCGACAATCCTGCGCCTTGGAGGATGCGACGGACGCGACGGCGCAACACGTTTTCTTTCGGGAGGTAACCTTTCGAGTGTGACGCCGGAAGGCTCGACGGAAGACTGTCATAGCCATAGAGGCGTGCCACTTCTTCCGTGATGTCAGCCGGCAACTCCAAGTCAGGGCGACGCGACGGTACGTGGACCGTCAACGTCTCGTCCCCGGTCACATCGAGACCGAGACGTTCCAAGATGCGGACAATCGTCTCTTGCTCGAGGTCCATTCCGAGTCGATGGTTGATATAAGCGACCGAGACATCAATCGTCCGAGCCGCAGAGTCTTTGTCCCCAGCGATGACGATGTCGCTAATTGTGCCACCGCTCACTTCGACGATGAGTTCGGCCGCACGGTCAAGGGCCAATTGTAACCGTTCCGGGTCGACCCCTTTTTCAAAGCGGGCACTCGAATCCGAGCGTAAACCGAGCGTACGGCTCGTCTTACGGACCGATGCCGGTGCGAAGTAGGCCGACTCGAGGATGATACTCGACGTCGTCGCATCGACTTCGGTGTTCGCTCCCCCCATGACGCCAGCGATGGCGACCGGCTGCTCGCCGTTCGTGATGACCATCATCGAGGTATCGAGCGTTCGCGTCACGTCATCGAGCGTGACGATTTCTTCCCCGTCATACGCTTGGCGAACAGCAATCGTCGTTCCGAGTTTCGCCGTATCGAACGCATGAAGCGGTTGACCGAGCTCGAGCATGACGTAGTTCGTCACATCGACGACGTTGTTGATTGGGCGAACGCCTTCTGCAATCAAGATGTTTTTCAACCATTGCGGCGAGTCACCGATGACGACGCCGTCGACACGGCGTGTCGCATAGTACGGACAGTTATCTGTCTCGAGACGAACGCTGACCGTGTTCGCGACATCTGTCGTCACGTCGGCAGTCGGTAATGTGTATGGGCGCTCAAGGATGGCCGCGACTTCATGAATGATCCCGTAAAGGCTTAAGCAATCTGAACGGTTCGGTGTCAATCCGAGCTCGATCACTTCATCGTCGAGGTCTAACAGACGGATGATGTCCGCACCGACTTCGACCGGTTCGCGGAACGTGTGAATGCCATCCTGCTCGTCTTCACGAATTTGTTTCTTCTCGAACCCGAGTTCCTCGAGCGAGCAAATCATCCCTTGCGACTCGACGCCGCGCAGCTTCGCTTTCTTAATTTTAAGGCCTGGGAGACGAGCTCCGACCGTCGCCACGATGACGTGTTGACCAGCGGCGACGTTCGGCGCGCCACAGACGATTTGAACCGGGCTATCCGCACCGATATCGACCGTCGTCACGTTCAATTTGTCTGCCTCAGGATGCTTCTCGCAAGCGAGGACATGCCCGACGACGAGTCCCGACAAGCCTTCCGACCGGCTGACGACGCTCTCGACTTCAATCCCGTTTTTCGTGATTAAGTCACCGAGCGTTTGTCCGCTCAAATCGGATACGTCAATATATTGATTCAACCATTTTTTTGATAATAACATGTGTGATCCCCCTTAGAATTGCTCGATGAAGCGTAAGTCGTTTGTATAGAAGTGACGAATATCGTCCACCCCATGTTTTAACATCGCCATCCGTTCGACACCGATTCCGAATGCAAATCCGGACATCTTCGTCGAATCATAGCCTGCCATCTCAAGCACGCGTGGATGCACCATTCCGCCTCCGAGAATCTCAATCCAGCCTGTCTTCTTACAGACGTTGCAGCCTTTGCCGCCGCACTTGAAACAAGAGATATCGACTTCGACCGACGGCTCTGTGAACGGGAAGAAGCTCGGACGGAGACGAATCTCACGCGTCTCACCAAACAACTGTTTGACGAACACTTCGAGCGTGCCTTTCAAATCGGCCATCGAGATATGCTCATCGACGACGAGTCCTTCGATTTGCATGAACTGATGCGAATGTGTCGCGTCATCCTCATCACGACGGTATACTTTACCCGGGCAGATGATGCGAATCGGCTTCCCTTCTGCTTGGAGCATCGTCCGCGCCTGGACAGGCGACGTATGTGTCCGGAGGAGCGTCTCGTCTGTGATATAGAACGAATCCTGCATATCACGGGCCGGGTGATCTTTCGGGAGATTGAGCATCTCAAAATTGTATAAATCCGTCTCGACTTCCGGACCTTCGGCAATCGTATAGCCTAGACCGACGAACAAATCTTCCATCTCATTGACAATTTGTTGGAGCAAGTGGGTATGACCTGGCAGTGACGTCCGACCTGGGAGCGTGACATCAATCGTTTCAGCCGCCAGTTTCGCTTCGAGCTCGACTGCCTTCACTTCCTCAATCCGTGCCTCTAACGTGTCTTGGATTGTCGTCCGGACCGTGTTGACGAGTTCACCCACGACTGGTCGTTCTTCAGGTGAGAGTTTCCCCATCCCGCGAAGCACCTCGGTCATCGGCCCCTTTTTCCCTAAATATTTGATGCGGACATCGTTCAACTCTTTTTGCGAAGATGCCGCTTGAATCTCTTGCAACGCCTCTTGTTGTAATTGTTCCAACTGTTCTTTCATTCTTATTTCCTCCTCTACAAAAAAAGTCCCTTCAGTCGATGACTGAAGGGACGAATAATCGCGGTACCACCCTACTTGGCCGAAATCGGCCCACTTGAGAGCATCGGTATCGGGATGCTACTTCGGTGTTGTCTCCAACACGACTCGAGAGTGAATTCAGCGCCGCCCAAGGCATCGGCTCGCAGTCTCGGCCCATGCTCCCTGTACTCGTTCGGTAGTTCGCGTACTATGCTCTTTCAACGTCTATTCGATATTATGTTCGATGTAATTAACCTATCACGATTTGTCAGTGCTGACAAGGTTATTGTAGCGCAATCCGATACATGAGAATACCGGCCGCGACGGCCGCATTCAACGATTCGGCATCGCCGAGAACCGGGATATGGACACGCGTGTCACACAAGTCGAGCACGTCTTGATGTACGCCTTGTGCCTCGTTGCCGATGACGAGCGCGACCTTCTCACTAAAATCGACTTGCTCGTACGATGTCGCTTTCGCGAGAGCCGTGCCGTAAATCTGGAAGCCTTCGTTCTTCAATTCAGGCAACGTCTCGAGCAAATCGACCGAGCTCACGTTGACGTGGAACAAAGAACCTTGTGTCGCGCGCACGACTTTGGCATTGAACGGGTCGACCGTCCCTTTGCCGAGAAGGACCGTATCAAAGCCGGCCGCGTCCGCCGTCCGAATCATCGTCCCAAGGTTACCTGGGTCTTGGATGCGATCGAGGACGAGCACATGTTTCATCTTTCGTTCGACCGGGGCCATCTTGACGACAGCGAACACACCTTGCGTTTTCTCCGTCTCTGATAACAAATCGGCCACATGGTCGGATAGTTCGAGGACAGGCATCTCATCAAGGCGCCATGATCCTTTCGGGGTATACGACTCCCCCATAATCAGCTGGACGAGACGTCCGGCACGGATGGCCTCGTCGACCAAATGCTCGCCTTCGACCAAAAATTGTCCGGACTCTTGTCTGCCTTTTTTCGTCATCAAACGCTTTAAGCGCTTAATCGTCTCACTTTTCGTAGACGTGATTTTCGTCATATTATCCCTCTTTCAACCATTGAACCGTTTCGTGGTCGAGTCGTTTCGTGAGCGCTACGACCAAATCGACGGCTGCTTCATAATCTGCTTTGTGAATGATTGAGACATTCGTATGCAAATAACGGACCGGTACCGTGAGCGCGACGGCCGGCATCCCGACACCTGCCAAATGGAAGCGGCCAGCGTCCGTTCCACCGCCCGGCGTCAAATCCAATTGGTACTTGATGTCGTTCTCTTTCGCCACTTCGACGATCAAATCGATGAGGCGCGGGTTCGTGATGGTCGTCGCATCGAAGAAGATGACTTGAACGCCTTCCCCGAGTTTCGACAATCCTTCTGCCGGTGTCATCCCTGGTGTATCTCCAGGAATACCCGTATCGACGGCGATGGCGACGTCCGGTTTGACCAAGTTGGCAGCCGTGACGGCACCGCGCAACCCGACTTCTTCTTGGACCGTCGCTCCAGTAAAGACAACACCCGGAACTTCGTCGTCTTTCAATCGTTTCGCCGCCTCGATGGCGATGGCACAACCGATTCGGTTATCCCACGCTTTGGCCATCAAGAAGTCTTCATTTTTCATGACCGTGAACTCACAGTGTGGGACGACCGTATCGCCCGGGCGAATGCCCCACTCCGCGACTTGATCTTTCGACGTCGCACCGATATCGAGGAACATGTCTTTAATCTCGACAGGTTTCTTGCGCGCCTCGAGCGGAAGCACGTGCGGCGGTTTCGCACCGATGACTCCAGGGATTTTTTCGCCTGAGCGTGTGACGACGTCCATGCGTTGCGCGAGCAATACTTGGTTCCACCAGCCACCGAGCGCTTGGAAACGTAAGAAGCCCCCTTCTTCGATTCGTGTCACCATGAAGCCGACTTCATCCATATGGCCGGCAATCATGACACGCGGTCCATCCGCGTTGCCCGTCACCCGTCCAAACAGACTGCCTAACCCGTCTTGTTCGAACGCTTCCACGTGAGGCTCCAAGTATTCGCGCATCAATGAGCGGACTTCTCCTTCATTTCCCGGGACACCGGTGGCATCCGTCAAGCGTTTCAGCATATGTAATGATTCGTTCATGGGACATCGCTCCTTCGTTTCGATTAGTAACCTTGATTTTGTCGCTCATGGTTCTTTTCATTTTTTGCCATATACGCCATCACCATCAACTCTTCGTTGATGCCGAGCGTATAGCCAAGTTCGAGATAAGCCGCCATCAGCGTCTCGTACATCGGTTCCGTCTTCGACAAACCAAAGTTCGTCACTTTGCGGAACACGTCTAAAAAAGCGTCAGTCGCATCAAGATACGAGCTACCTGCTGGGAACGAATCGCGTTCATACCCGAGGGCAAGACCGAGCGACAATAAGAAATGAATGCCGTCGACATACTCTTCTAAGATCACGTCTTGAGGCGACGGGCCCTTCGTTGACCAAAATTTAAAGCTACGGGTCTCATTGGCGAGTTCACCGAGTTCGACGAGCAAAGCGAGTAGCCGCTCATCAAATTGGTTCCCGGATAGTTGATGTTCTTCTTTGATCCGCTCATCTAATTCACGCTGCCGATCAAATAATGTTGTCCAGTTCACCGGTTGCTCCTCCTATTCTGCATTCAAAGCAGTACTAAAATCATTAAAGACCAGCCGACTGCCAAAATCAATACTTGTATTTGAACGCTTTTTGGGGCATGAACCGCCTTTTTCCGCGTCAAATGAAGCCCGAACAGAGCACCGATCGCACCGCCGGCATAAGCATATAAGACGTTGAAATCACCTTCGCCGAGCGTGTACCGTTTCGCCTGCAAATAGGTGTAGACGTTCAAGACGATGAGTGCCAACGCGACGATGGCCAAAACAGATGGATTCATAGTCCGCCCTCCTTATCTTAAGTTTAAGGAATAAATCAGAAAAAAGAAAGCGCCGAGATAAGGTCTCGGCGCTGTCGATTGAACGATTACGCGTTCAATTTTGATTTAGCTGTATCAGCAAGTGACGCGAATGCCTGTGCATCTGTCACAGCAAGCTCAGCAAGCATCTTACGGTTGATGTCGATTCCTGCAAGCTTGAGGCCGTGCATCATACGGCTGTATGAAAGACCGTTTGTGCGTGCTGCCGCATTGATACGTGTGATCCAAAGACGACGGAAATCACGTTTCTTTTGACGACGGTCACGGTAAGCGTACATGAGTGACTTCATGACTTGTTGTTTTGCTACTTTAAATAGAATGTGTTTCGAGCCAAAATAACCTTTGGCAAGCTTGATTTGCTTTTTACGACGTTGACGAGTCGTATAACCGCCTTTTACGCGTGGCATATGGTTTCCCTCCTAAATTCTTTCTGTATTACTTCGCGATCATGTTGCGAATGCGTTTGAAGTCTCCAGCTGAGACGATAGCACCTTTACGGAGCTTACGTTTCGCTTTAGTCGATTTGTTACCAAACAAGTGACTTGTGTAAGCGTGTGAACGCTTGAGTTTACCTGATGCAGTACGTTTGAAACGTTTAGAAGCACCACGGTGCGATTTCATTTTCGGCATGAGTATTTCCTCCCCACTATGACTCGATGATTAATCTTCTTTCTTCGGAGCCAGCACTAAGAACATGCTGCGTCCTTCCATCTTCGGCTTTTGCTCAACTGTTGCCAAGTCGGCACATTCCGCCGCCAATTTCTCCATGACGCGTCGGCCGATTTCCGAGTGTGTGATGGCGCGTCCGCGGAAACGGATCGACGCTTTCACTTTGTTACCATTTTCAAGGAATTTGCGAGCGTTACGCAATTTCGTTTGGAAATCGTTTTCCTCGATTGTCGGGCTGAGGCGCACTTCTTTCAATTGGATGACTTTTTGGTTTTTACGCGCTTCTTTCTCCTTTTTCTGGAGTTCGAAACGGTATTTCCCATAGTCCATAATTTTAGCGACCGGTGGGTTAGCTTTATCGGCGACCAAGACGAGATCGAGTTCAGCCTCTTCTGCTAAACGTAATGCTTCATTACGCGATTGCACACCGAGTTGTGCACCGTCCGCTCCAATTAAGCGAACTTCACGGGCACGAATGTTTTCGTTGATAAAGAGCTCTTTGCTAATGGTTAGCACCTCCATCGTGCGGTTGCACGAGTTTTAGATTGATAAGACAACATGGCAATAAAAAAAGCGTCGGCAGTTTCCCGCCCACACATCATTTCGGAGACAGTAGAGACCAAGGCTCGACTGCTTCACGTACATGATGGACCTGACCGAATCTGTTCGGACGAGGTGAGAAGCGGGCGCTTCTGCTTTGTTGTATTTAATCACTATGTCATCTTAACACCAATAGGATTAAGATGTCAAGAATTCGCGCATGAATAATTGGTAGCTCACACTTTTATGATGATAACAGTCATTTCGCTGTTTCGCAATACCTTTTCCAAGGGAATAAAATAAAAAAGGAGGGATGGACCGTGTCTTGGAGAAAGCAAGTGAAAGGCGACCATGATTATCACGACCAAATCAAACACATCGTACAAGAGACGATGCGCCACCATGAGGTGAGTGATGCCAAGCTCGAAGCGATTTTGACGGACTTATTAGAAGAAATGAACCGAATCACGTTGAAGATTGTCGACGACCATGAGTCCGCTCGCGACTATATCCATAAACGATGGTATTGAAAAAGGGCGCTCGCCCTTTTTTCAATACCATCTGTCACGTGGTCAACGTCGATCAATTCGTTAATGATTTGAAGAAGTTGCTGAGTGCTTCGAACAAGCGGGCGAAGAAACCTTGAACTTCCTCGGTCTCGAGGAACGCCTGGACGTCTTGTCCGGCCCCTTGTAGCCCGTTGCTGATCGCTCCCCAGTCCAGGTTCGCTTGCTGCATGTTCTCGAACAGCGTCGTCAATTGCGTCAACTGCGTATCAGACAATTGGACGTTGTTTTGATTCAACACTTGGATGACGATATCGCGAATCTCGATGTTCGTCTCCGGTGCCTTGTTCGCAATCTCAGCTTTAATCTCGTTCATGAGACCGGCCACATCTTCTTGACCAACTGTCTTCCCGATTTCAGACGTGACAGCCAGTTCTTCCTGCGCCAAGTCTTTCCGCTCTTCGGACAATTGAATGCCTGTCTCTTCCGCTGTCTGATCGTACGCTTTCATGATGCCCGTCAAGGCCGACGTCCCGGTGACACGAATCGGAGATGTGATGTATATGTCGGCATCGGTGACACCGGCGGTCACGAGCGCGTTCGCATACATATCTTCGGTGACCCATGTCACGTTTTCCGTTTTGATATCGAGTCCAGTCCCGTCAGTCAGTTTGATACGGGCTGATGAATACATACCCCCGCCGCGTTGTGCTTGTGGGACGGCATCCCCTAAGTACTTATCTTCATCGGCCGCGGTCGTGATGATCGGTTCAATTCCAGCCGGTGCCTCAACTCGTTCGAGCACCCAATCCCGTTGGCTGGCTGATAATGATTCACCGAGTGTGACAATCGTGTCATCGACGATGGCTTCTGCGTTTACTTTTGGAATCATGCTTGTCGCGACGACCGAACCGATCGTCAACGCCACTAATGGTTTCATATAATTCAAAATGAATCACTCCTTTCTTCTACCTTACGTTTCCATCATCCGTTCCGCATCCGTCTTGAGACCGAAAAAACGACCACCCTTCCGGCGAAGGATGGTCGACCGATTAACGTGAACGGTTCGCGATTTCTTCTGTGAGGGATGCCAAGAACGCATCGAGTGTGGCCGATACTTGTTCTTGCTGTCCATAGCGGCGGATGTTGACCGCACGCTCATCGCGCTCTTTATCACCGAGGACGAGTGTCATCGGGATTTTCTTCATCTGTGCTTCTCGGATCTTATAGCCGAGCTTCTCGTCACGGAGGTCCGTTTCGACACGGACACCGCGCTTGACGAGCTCTGCCTTCACTTCTGCGACATATTCGTCGTGAACGTGCGAGACAGGAATCAATTTGACTTGAACCGGGGCGAGCCATGTCGGGAACGCTCCTTTATACTCTTCGATCAAGTAAGCGACGAAACGCTCCATCGTCGAGACGACACCACGGTGAAGGACGATCGGGCGATGGTCTTTGCCGTCTGGTCCTGTGTACGTCAAGTCGAATCGCTCAGGGAGCAAGAAGTCGAGTTGGACCGTCGACAACGTCTCTTCTTTGCCGAGCGCTGTGCGGACTTGGACGTCAAGCTTCGGTCCGTAGAACGCCGCTTCGCCTTCCGCTTCGAAATACGGGAGACCGAGCTCATCCATCGTCTCTTTCAATTGACGTTGGGCTGTTTCCCAAATCGCATCGTTGTCGAAGTACTTCTCTTTATCGGCCGGGTCACGGTACGACAAGCGGAAGCGATAATCCTTGATGCCAAAGTCAGCGTACACTTCTTGAATCAAATGGACGATATCTTTGAACTCTTGTTTCATCTGCTCCGGTGTGACGAACGTATGCCCGTCGTTTAACACCATGTAACGGACGCGTTGGAGGCCTGTGAGCGCCCCTGACATCTCGTAACGGTGCATACCGCCGAGCTCGGCGATACGAAGCGGGAGTTCGCGGTATGAGCGCGGCTCATGTTTATAGATCGTCATGTGGTGCGGACAGTTCATCGGACGAAGGACGAGTTCTTCGTTGTCCATCTCCATTTTCGGGAACATATCGTCTTGATAGTGATCCCAGTGCCCCGATGTCTTATACAGGTCGACCGAACCGAGGACCGGTGTGTAGACGTGCTGATACCCGAGTTCGAGCTCTTTGTCGACGATATAACGTTCGACCGTACGACGAATCGAGGCACCTTTCGGAAGCCACATCGGCAAACCTTGGCCGACTTCTTGCGACACGAAGAAGAGATCGAGTTCTTTCCCGAGCTTGCGGTGATCGCGCTCTTTCGCTTCTTCCAATAGACGCAGGTGCTCCGCGAGTTGTTCTTTCGTCGCGAACGCCGTTCCGTAAATCCGCTGGAGCATTTTGTTGTCCGAGTCGCCGCGCCAGTAAGCACCGGCCACACTCATCAACTTGAACACTTTCAATTTCGATGTCGACGGGACGTGCGGTCCGCGGCACAAGTCGAAGAATTCGCCTTGATGGTAAATCGTGAGCGTCTCGCTCGCCGGGATATCTTCAATCAATTCGATTTTGAGTGGGTCCCCGAGCTGTTTGTAGCGCTCGAGCGCTTCGTCGCGCGAGACGACTTCGCGTGTGATGTCCAAGTTCTCGTCGACGATTCGTTTCATCATCTTCTCGATTTCTGGAAGGTCTTCCTCGTTGATGCGGCGATCCATCTCGATGTCGTAATAGAACCCGTTCTCGATTGTCGGTCCGATGCCGAGGTAGATGCTACCTTCTTCGCCGTACAACCGTTTGATGGCTTGGGCCATCAAGTGGGCTGACGAGTGGCGCATCAAATCGATGCCGTCTTCTGAGTCGGGCATGACGAGCTCGATTTTACCGTCGTGTTCAATCGGACGACGGTAATCGATCATCTCACCATCGATTTTGGCGGCGATTGCTTTTTTACGAAGTCCTGGACTGATTGAACCCGCTACTTCTTCTGCTGTGATGCCGGCCTCAAACTCCTTGACGGCCCCATCTGGAAATGTCAATTGAATCATGTGTCAACTTCCCCTCTCTACATTTAAAAGAAAATAAAAAAAGCCCATCCCTATGAAAGGGACGAGCTTTGATTCTCGTGGTACCACCCTCGTTCCCAAGCGATCCGCTTGGCTCGAACACACGATAACGAGTGTGAATCGCCGCACGATTGACCCGTACGGTGCTCTGAGGGAGTAAGGCGATCGGCGTGTTTAGGAAGCTCTCACCAGCCTTCCCTCGCTTTGAAACCCGTTACGACGTCTCATGTCCTCTTCAATGCATCGGTTATATGCTTATTAGTATAGTCAACTCGTTCCAGAAATACAATCCCTTTACCGCCGTCGATTCTCACCTTTTAACTCGATTTGCGTCGTCGTCGTCGAGATGCGTTGCATGAGCCGCTGCGCCTTCATTTTGTTCTGTGGCGAACCGTCGATCGAGAAGTGGGTCTCGAGCTCTTCTCCGCTGAAGTTCGAGCTGTAAAGCGTCGGCAAGCGATGCATCATGCGATACTGCAAGATGATCCCGAACAGTTCATCCCGTACCCACGGACTGATCGCCTCGGCCCCGATGTCATCAATCAATAGCACCGGCACGTGTTGGAATGACGTCAAAAACGAATCGAACGAGTCGGTCCGGATTTTCCGTTTCGCTTCCGAGACGAATCCCGGGGCGTGGACAAGGATCGTCTCGATGTCCGCCACTTTCAGTTCGTTGGCGATCGCCGCGAGCAAGTACGTCTTCCCGACGCCGAAGCTACCGTGAAGGTATAAACCGTTCACTTTTTGGCGGGTCTTCATGCCTGAGACGAACCGCATCGATTCACGGAGTGCGATTTTACGGGCGTCATCGGACCAGTCGAACGATTCAAAGCTCGCCTCTCGCACTTCTTCCGGCAAGAATAGGCTCTTGAACTTCCGGTCCATCTCTTTTTGGCGCCGTGCTTGACGATGCTTCACCGTCTCTTCATAACGGATTGCGATTTGACCGAGGTCGACATAGAGCACTGGCTGATGGCCCGGGATGACGGCTTGCTCCTCGATGAGCTTCTTACCGTCCATCTGTTCCGCATATTCACTGAGCTTCGTAAAGCCGACCTCGACCGCCGTCTCGTCTAACTCCGGATGTGCCTTTAAAAAAGCGACGACTTCTGGATGTTCGAGGGTGCGCCGGCGAATCGATTCGTACGCTTCCCGCACTTCTTTCCGGTTCATCATTTGGGCGAGCGTTTGATTGATGCGTTCCATGTCCCTCATCCTTTCTCTTTCAATTCATTCAACAGCTTAACGAGTTCCGCGTCGTCTGGGACCGATGCCTCGAGCTCTTGTTTTCGTTTTTGATCGTACGTCCGTTGCTCTTTCGCCTCGTCTTCGAGCCATTTTGGCATCTCGGTCTTGTCTTTGCGTCTCGAGCCGACGGTCGTCCGCTGTTGCACGTTCTCCCGTTTCTGCTGTTTCTTCTCGATGAGCGCATCTTGTGTCGCTTCTTGTTCCAACGCGTCTTTGGCGTTTAAATAGCCCGCCGTCTTCCAACTCGTCGCGATCCGCATGACATAGTTCTCACTGAGCCGCGTCTGCTTCTTCACTTCGATACAGTAATAGAACAATGCATTGATGACACTTGGCGCGAGCCCGAGCGTATCGACGAGATCGATAATGAGTTGCTCGTCACTCTTCGACAGTTGTGGCGTCTTCCGTAACGTCGACACGTATTGATGCGGATGCGCTTCTTCCATGACCGTCACGTCATGCAAATCACCGATTTCTGCTTTTACCGTCTCGTCCGACTTCACTTTCCGATGGCGCGTTTGTTTCTTCTTCAACTGCAACACCATTTGGCGGCAGCCGTCGCGTTTCTCTTGCTCGCTGAGTGGTAGATACGCCTCGTGGACGAAATACTCCTTCAACATCTCGGCCATCGTCTCTTCATCGATTTGTGAGACGTAGGCAAGCTTCGTGATTGTCTCATCGAGCTTCTTCGTAAAGAAGCCGACGGGGAAGTTCGTCAGTTTTTTGACGATTTCCATATCGAACGTATAGTTGATCTCGATTTTTGCGCGGTCAGGTTTCTCGTAGTTCTTTTGGGTGAACGCCATATGATTGACGCCTTTGACGTCGAACACTTCATTAAAGTCTTTCGTCACCTCGATAATCCCGGCCGGCAATGGATCGATCGTGAATCGTCCTTGTAACTGTTTAAAGCGAACTTCCCCGACTTTATAGAAGAGAAAACTCGACAACAGTCCGTCGTTCAAGAACGTATGGGGTGCGAGCGGGACACGCAGTTGATATACGTACTGGGTCAAACGCTCATCTTTCGTCTTATACGTCCGGACGAGACCGATCGCCTCGAGCCGGAACAGACAGTCCGTCAGCTCGTTAATCGAGTAATCGAGCATTTCACAGAGCGCGCTGTGCGACATATAATTCGATTTCATCTTCCCGGGCTTCAGCTCGCTCCAAAGCGTCTGATACATCGCAAGTGCCTTCACACCGATGACCGGCTGATATAAGTGGTACAACGACTGATACGACTCGCGATCGATGAGCCCAGTGCTCATAATCAACAGTTCGTCAGTCCCGTACAAGATTCGTTCTTTTTCCATGATAGGTCTCCCCTGAAAAAAGGCGACCAGCAGGCCGCCACTCTAGTTGGTCGATTTTTCTTGCTTCATTAAATCTTCAAGTTCTTTAAAGAACACAGAGATATCTTTGAACTGGCGATAGACGGACGCGAAGCGGACGTAGGCCACTTCATCGACACGTGCCAATTCATTCATCACGAGCTCACCGACTTGCTCACTCGGAATCTCGGACTGACCGAGCGCGCGTAACTGTTGTTCGACTTTCGTGACCACGCCTTCGAGTTGCTCTAGCGTGACCGGTCGTTTCTCACACGCCCGAATAATCCCGCGAAGTACTTTCTCCCGGCTGAACTCTTCCCGATTCCCGTCTTTTTTAACGATGATGAGCGGGGTCTGTTCGACCGTTTCAAACGTGGTGAAGCGATAGCCGCACTCCTCGCATTCGCGACGGCGACGAATCGAATAGAAATCTTGTACTGGTCGGGAGTCGAGCACTCTCGTTCCATTATGATCGCATTTAGGACAACGCATGCTCAGCCCTCCTTATCGTTCGACAGATTGATTCCCGATGGCGCGGAGCGGGAACTTCACTTGCAGCGCCTCATAGTATGTGGTAACGATTTGACCAAGGTCCGGCCCGAGCATCTGGTCACGGTTCAACGTGAAGTCGACAGCCGTGCGTCCGCCATCCACTTGAATGACTGTCGCCAGTGCATCCCAGCCATCGCCATTAAACGCCACTTCGCCCCGGTCTGGATCGACACGGCGAACCGTTTGTCCTTCTGTTTGAATCCGATCGCGGAGCCACGTGAGCACGGCGGTCGGCGAAGCCGCCACATAACGTGTGCGCAGCGCCTCATTTTTATGCGAATCGTCCGTCTGGACATGTGTTTGAAACTTATCCAATAATCCCATTATCCACCTCGACACCTTATTTATATAGGTTAAGCATATCAAAATTAAGCGGTTAACAAAACAATTAAAAGGGCTGACCGAAATTCGGCCAGCCTCAAAAGGTCAATCTGATTATTTGCTGATTGCAACTTGTGCTTCCGGAACACGAATCGGTCCCATTCCGCGATCAAGTTTCACATCCTCACGAACTTTTGCTTCCAAGCCTTCCGCGATGTACTGCGAAGCTGTGGCCGGATCGATTCGGTCCCCACATGTGAACACATCGACTGATGCGTAGCCATGCTCTGGGAAACTGTGAATCGTTAAGTGTGATTCTGAGATGATAACGACTCCACTTACACCGTGTGGCGCAAATTTGTGGAAAGCGACTTCGCGGACTTCAGCGCCCGAACGAAGTGCTGCATCGACGAACAAGCGCTCGATGTAGTCGATATCGTTCAATTTGTCGGGATTGCACTCCCAAAGTTCTGTAATAATGTGACGTCCCATAGTATCCATATTAGTGGATCCCCCTTTACATCAATGGTCTCAAAGTAGTTGATGATCACTCACTTTGTGCCTGAATCGCCCACAACCACGGGGGCAAGTTAGTCCTAAGAGGTCCTAACCCTTTAAGTTGCGTTTGTCAGACCAATTGAAGTTCACGAGTTAGAGTGTATCGCGTTTGGGACGTCGATACAAGACATTTGTTTCAATTCTTTAAAAATATTTTTGTGTAAATATATTTTTTCAGACGTGGGTTTCTTGTTGTCCGATTTGTAAGTAGCTCGCGACCATGTCCAACAAGTCGACGACACGGCACGAATAGCCCCATTCGTTATCGTACCAAGCGAGTACTTTGACGTGATTGCCCCCGAGCACCATCGTCGAATCGGCATCGATAATCGATGAACGTTCATCCCCGTTGAAGTCGATGGAGACGAGCGGTTCGTTCGAGACACCGAGAATACCCGTCATCTCTCCATGTGCGGCACGCTCGAACGCCTGATTCACTTCATCGACCGTCACGTCACGGTGCAACTCGACGACGAGGTCGACGAGTGAGACGTTCGGTGTCGGTACGCGAAGTGCCATCCCGTTCAACTTCCCTTGCAATTCAGGCAAGACGAGTCCGATGGCTTTGGCAGCCCCAGTCGAAGTCGGTATAATGGAACTACCACAAGCGCGAGCGCGCCGTAGGTCTTTATGCGGATTGTCGATATTGTTTTGATCATTCGTATAGGCATGCACGGTCGTGACGAGCCCCGTCTCGATTCCGAACGTCGAGTCCAATACTTTAACGACCGGACCGAGGCAGTTCGTCGTGCACGAGGCGTTCGAAATGACGTGATCGTGCTCAGGTAAATAATCACGATCGTTTACCCCCATGACAATCGTCCGCAGCTCCCCTTTTCCTGGTGCCGTCAAAATAACTTTCTTCGCACCGGCCGTCAAATGTTTTTTCGCCCCGACATCTGAATTGAATTTACCAGTCGCCTCGATGACGATTTCAACCCCGAGCTCATTCCACGGCAACCGCTCCGGATCACGCTCGGAGACGAGCATGATTCGCTTCCCATCAACTTCAAGCGCATCCCCATGCGCCCGGACCGTGAGTGTGAACGGTCCGTGGACCGTGTCGTGCTTAATCAAGTGGGCGAGCGTCTCCGCCGGATAACTCGCATTGATGGCGACAACGTCGTGACGCCCTTCGAGCATCAATTTTCGGAATACCATTCTACCGATTCGACCAAATCCATTGATTGCAACTTTCGTCCCCATGTAAAGTCCCCCTTTTTTCTGCGTTACGACACCATTATAACGGAAAAATGGAAGCGTTTTCACTATGAATCGTCACATTTCTTTCACTTTTTTACAGTTTCAGATTTGAAAAAGAGGGAAATTTGGTGTAGAGCTTGGAAAGGAGCTAGGACAGCATGTTCGATTGGACCGATTTAGACAAATTTGTCATCTCGTTTTTCATCATTTTGCCGATAGTGACGATTATCCATCAATTCGGCCATTTCTTCTTTGCGAAACTATTTGGGGGGTCGCTCGATATGGAGATTGGGACCGGTAAAAAATTATTCAAAGTCGGGCGCCTGCAATTCAACCGTGTCTACTTCTATGACGCGTGGTGTCAGTTCAGCGATTTGAAATATAGTAACCGATTGACCCGCAGTATCGTCTACGCGGGCGGATCCATCTTCAACCTATCGAGCATCTTGATTGTGAACGCCTTCATCTTGATGCGGGAGATTGAACCGACGCTTTATACGTATCAATTCGCGTACTTCTCGTTTTATTACGTCTTCTTCTCGCTCTATCCGATTTATTATTCGAACGGTCATCCGAGTGACGGCCGAGCCATCTTCGATACATGGAAGAAAGGCCGACCAGACTCAGACCCGTTGAACTGAACAAAAAAAGAAGGCGCTCAGTCGCCTTCTTTTTTCATGTCTTCAAATTGTTCGACGAGGCGGGCCACTTGGGCCGACAAATCGCCTAAGGCACCGTTGTTGTTGATTAAAAAATCAGCCTGTTGCTTCTTCTCTTCAATCGGCATTTGGGCATGGATGCGCGCGAGCGCTTCAGCTTTCGTCAAGCCGTTCCGCTCCATGAGGCGCATCAACTGAATCTCTTCCCGGCAATAGACGACGACCGTATAATCGACGAGGTCCCGCATCGTCCCTTCGAACAAGAGCGGGATGTCGAATATGACGACCGTTTCCCCTGCCGTCTCATAGCCACGCATCTCCTCGAGCATCTCCTCACGGATGGCCGGATGCATGAGCTGATTCAGCAACTGACGTTTGGCGTCATCATGAAAAATCTCACGTCCGAGCGCCTGACGGTTCAACGAGTCGCCCGAGAAGCATTGTGGGAACGCCTCACGAACGGCCGTGAACGCCTTGCCTCCCGGCTCGATGACGATCCGTGCCATTTTATCGGCATCGATAATCGGGATTCCTTGTTTTCGAAACAGACGGGATACGGTCGACTTCCCTGTCGCAATTCCACCTGTCAAACCAATCTTCAACATCATGTCCACCTCTTACTGTTGGCAGTGCGGACAGTAGTGCGTGCCCCGTCCGCCCAATTTCATCTTTTCAATCGGTCGGCCGCATCGTTTACACGGCTCACCGGTCTGTCCATACACGTAGAGCGTCTCTTGATACGTTCCGCTCGCCCCATCCGGATTCGTATAGCTTCGGATCGTGCTCCCGCCGCGCTCAATCGCTTCTGACAGCACGGCCACAGCTTCTTGATGCACCAAGCGCACCTCGTCAAGCGAGAGCGAGGCCGCCGGACGAGTCGGATGGACCCCGGCCCGGAACAATGTCTCATCGACGTAAATGTTGCCGAGGCCGACGAAAATCGACTGGTCGAGGAGTGCCGTCTTGATGGCACGGACATTCATCCGCTTCAAGCGGGTGTGGAGCGTCTCTGCCGTCACTCCCGGATCGAACGGTTCAAGTGCGAGCAACGACAGCGGCGGTGTCACATACAAGTCGTCATTCGTCTTCAGTTCCATCGTGCCGAACTTCCTGACATCATTGTAATGAAGCGTCGTCCCGTCCGTGAATGTGAAGACGACGTGCGTATGTTTGACCGGATTGACCATTTCGTCATGTGGGAAGAATTTCCCTTCCATTCGGAGATGCGAAACGAGATATCCGTTCGTCAATTTGAACAAAATAAATTTCCCACGCCGCTCGACGTCTTGAATCGTCTCGTCGAGCAACTGTTGTTTCCAAATCTCCGGTTCGTGTCCCCGAATGATTTTCGCGTCGAGCACCTCGACATTTGCAATCGTTTTTCCGGAGACGAACGGTCGCAATCGGCGACAGACCGTCTCCACTTCTGGTAATTCAGGCATATTGATTTCCTTTCTCGATCTTATTTCGTGTCGAACCACGTCTCACCGAACGAACCGTCCGCGCGGAGCGGGACGTCCAATGTGATTGTGTGCTCCATCGCTTGTTTGACGATTTTTTCGAGCGCTTCCGTCTCTTCTTTCGGCCCTTCGAAGATGAGTTCATCGTGGACTTGAAGCAATAGTTTCGACTTAAGTCCCGACTCTCGGAGCGCCACGTCGACGTCAATCATCGCTTTCTTGATAATATCGGCTGCCGTCCCTTGAATCGGCGTATTGATGGCCGTCCGTTCGGCGAAACCGCGCAAGTTGAAGTTGCGGGAATGGATGTCCGGGATATTGCGGCGGCGTTTCAACATCGTCTCGACGTAGCCGTGTTCCCGGGCCCGTTCGATGGCGGCATCCATGAACCGTTTCACTCCTGGGAATTGCTCGAAGTACGTATCGATGAACGCCTGCGCTTCTTTTCGGCTGATACCGAGGTTTTGCGACAGCCCATAATCACTGATGCCGTAGATAATCCCGAAGTTGACCGCTTTCGCTTGACGACGCATGAGCGACGTCACTTCTTCTTTGGCGACCCGGAACACGTTGGCTGCCGTCGACGTATGAATATCCTCGTCATGCAGGAACGCCTCGAGCATTTTCTCATCTTGTGACATGTGGGCCATGATGCGGAGCTCGATTTGCGAGTAGTCGACCGCATAGAGTACCCAGTCTGCCTCGCTCGCTGTGAACGCTTTACGAATGCGACGTCCTTCTTCCAAGCGAATCGGGATATTTTGCAAGTTCGGGTTGACCGAAGATAACCGTCCCGTCTGCGTCAACGTCTGCGTGTAACGGGTATGGATTTTCCCGTCGTCCTTGATGACTTTTTGTAGCCCTTCGACGTACGTCGACTGCAACTTTCCGAGTTCACGGTAATGCATGATATGTTCGACGATCGGGTGAAGCGGTGCGAGTTTTTCCAGCACGTCCGCCGCCGTCGAGTATCCCGTCTTCGTCTTCTTAACCGGCGGCAACGCCAACTTCTCGAATAGGATGACGCCGAGTTGCTTCGGTGAATTGATATTGAACGCTTCGCCAGCGAGGCTGTGAATTTCGGTCTCGAGTTGAAGCAAGCGTTCGCGGAGATCGTCTTCCATCACCTTCAATGTCGCCACGTCGACGTGAATCCCGGCCCACTCCATCTCAGCGAGCACCGAGGCGAGCGGCCGTTCCAAATCTTCATACAGCGATGTCTGTTCGTTTTGGACGAGCTCGTTACTGACGTTCACGAACAACGTCAAAATGGCCATCGCCTTCTCCCCGAGGTGTTGCTCGAGGACGTCTTGTTCCGGCACGTGCAGTTTTGCCCCTTTTCCATACACGGCCTCATCTTCCGGCAACGCGTATTCGAAATGAGCGGCAATCGAGTCGAGCGTCGTCCCGCCCGACAAGTTGAGCAAATAGCCAGCGACGAGCAAGTCCTCGTAGCCTCGGAGCGACACGCCGTGGCGTTTCAATTGAATGATCGTCTGTTTCGCATCGAGACAAATCGTGGCCCGGTTTTCATCCGCCAGCCATTCGCGGACAGCCGGCACGTCTAAGAGCGACACGTCACCGACGGTCACCCCGGCTTTTGAAGCGATGGCCACGCCAATGACCGATTCTTCGAAATAATCGTCGCGAAGTTGCTCGAGGAAGAGGACCGCTTCTGTCAAATCTTGCTCGTCAATCCCGATATGGTTCACATCACGTACTTCCACGGCTTCCTCGCTCGACGCGTCGAGACTCAGTTTCCCGAGAAGCGACTTGAACTGCAGGCTCATGAACAACGGCTTCACTTTTCCAGCGTCATACGGATGGAACGTGAGCTCGTCCATGGTGACGTCAATCGGCACGTCGGTATAAATCGTCGCCAATTGTTTCGACATGAGCGCTTCCCGCTCGTTCGCCTCGACCTTCTCTTTTTGTTTCCCTTTCAGTTCATGCGTATGTTCATATAGGCCTTCCACAGAACCGTAAGCTGTGAGCAATTTGAGGGCCGTCTTCTCACCGACACCGGGGATGCCCGGGATGTTATCGGATTTATCGCCCATCAGACCTTTCAAATCAATCATTTGAAGTGGACTCAGTCCCTCATACCGCTCGTGGAACGCCGCTGCGTCCATCGTCTCGACGTCAGTGATGCCGCGCTTTGTCAAATAGACGGTGACACGGTCGTCAATCAACTGCAGTAAATCCTTATCACCCGTGACGACCGTCACTTGGTCGAACGCGGTATTTTTTGAAAGCGTCCCGATGATGTCATCGGCCTCGTACTGGTCGAGCTCAAGCACTTTGATACCGAACGCCTCGCAAATCTCACGGACGATCGGGAATTGCTCGCGGAGCTCACCCGGTGTCTTTTGCCGTCCACCTTTATAGTCGGCATACGTGTCGTGGCGGAACGTCTTTTTCGACGCATCGAACGCGACCGCGAAATGTGTCGGCTGTTCGTCTTCCATCAGCTTCAATAACATCATCGTGAACCCGTACACGGCGTTCGTGTTTCGACCGCTCGCATCCGTCATCGGAGGCAACGCGAAAAAGGCACGATACGTGAGTGAGTTTCCGTCAAGGAGTAGTAGTTTATTCATTGGACAACCTCCATTCTATCTGGTTCCATCATATCATACGGGTACATGCGTTCGAAAAAAAAGACCCTTTTCTAGGTACTAGAAAAGGGTCGATCTTCCCGATCGAGTGGAGATGAGCACCAATCGGGACACGAGATGATGAAGAGGTCTCATCCATAGAGTAGCATCGCTTTGTAAAGCCGGTATGAATTCACCATGAATTCCTTGTTAAGCACTCGGGAATTTGATGGTGAACGTCGTTCCTTCGCCTTCGACGCTATCGACTTGAATCGTCGCGTGATGGAGATCGACGATATGCTTAACGATGGCAAGACCAAGACCCGTCCCGCCGGAGTTTCGGCTCCGCGCCTTATCGACCCGGTAGAACCGTTCAAAGATTCGGCCCACTTCTTTCGGCGCGATGCCGATGCCGTTGTCTTTGACGATCAAATAAGAGCCGTCCGGTCTCTTCTCGACCGCAATCTCGACCTGGCTACCTTCCGGCGAGTAGTTGATCGCATTGGCGACGAGATTCAAGATGACTTGTTTGATTCGGTTCATGTCCGCCTGCAAGACGACTTCCCCATCATGACGCGACTCCAAGTGAATCGATTTCTGTTCCGCTTTTTGACTGAGCACGAGACAGACTTCCTCGACGAGCTGATTGAGTTGGACCGGGGTGAACTCCAAATGGAAGTCTTCCCGTTCGAGCCGCGACAGTTCGAGCAAGTCCTCGACGAGCATCTGCATGCGCGTCGCTTCCTTTTGAATGATATCCAAGAATTGATCGCGTAGTTCCGGCACTTCTTTCGCCCCGTCGAGCAGCGTCTCGCTGAAACCACGAATCGACGTGAGCGGCGTCTTCAGTTCATGACTGACGTTCGCGACGAAATCCTTGCGCATCTTCTCAAGTCGCTTCAACTCGCTGATGTCGTTAAAGAGAAGCGTCGTCCCGCGCAACATGCCTGTATCACTGAAAATCGGTGCGGCCGATACCATATACGTCTTTTGGTTGAAACCGGACCGAATCGATAGTTGTCGGCGATGCGGCTCCTCTGTCAAATAGACGTCTTCAATCAGCGTCTCAACGTCCGGGCTCGGCAAAATTCCATGATAAAACTGACCGATCATCAACTCATCATATTGGAACATGTCGCGATACGAGCGGTTGACGAGCGTCACGATGCCACGTTCGTCGACCAAAAGTAACCCTGCCCCCATATACTCGATGAGCGACTCAAGCCTTGCCCGTTGAACCGATTCCCCGAGTGAGATCGTCTCCAAGTTACGGGCGAGCACGTTAATCGACCCGGCCAGGCTACCCGTCTCCTCATCGTTTCGCAACTCGTAGACGCGGGCCCGATAGTTCCCGTCCGCCAGTTCCCGCAAGACGATGGTCGCCTCGTCGATCGGTCGGATGAACTGGTTCGTCAGGTTGTGTAACACGAAAAGAATTAAGAAGAACGAGAAAATCAAGGCTAGCGCGATGGTCAGCCAAATCCGGTCATACACCCCTTCCAAATCGGAGACGTAGCGGATAAAACTCAAGTACACCGTGTCCCCGGATGACAGTTCGATCGGCTTTGTGAACTGAATCAAGTCCTCGCGTGTCTCGTTACCGAACGTCCCGCCTTCCGGGATCGACGAGGCATCCATCCGGAAATCAAAAGAACCGACCCGAAACGGTGTCCCGGCGATGACTTCCATCCGACGATTGAGGAGCAAGATATCGAAACTGCTCTCATCATCGATTTGACCGACGTAGTCTTGGATGTCCGCAAGGTCGCCTCCGTCTAAATAGAGCGCCGCCAACTCAGCGTCTTCTTTCAAGCGGTCGCGTTCAGAATCCAAATAGAAATCTTTGAATAATTGACCGAGCACGATTCCGAGGGTTAATAAGACGCCCGTCACGAGCAGGATGAGCGTCGTCAAAAACCGCGAGCGGTACGTCTTCATTCGGCCATCGGCTCTTCCATCTTATAGCCGAGGCCGCGAATCGTCTTGATATAGGTCGGTTTTTTTGTCACCGGTTCAATCTTCTCCCGGAGGTGGCTGATGTGGACGTCCACGATGCGCGTATCTCCGACGAAGTCGTAATTCCATATCGCCGACAAGAGCTGGTCGCGCGTCAAGACGCGTCCTTTGTTCTTGGCTAAGTAGGCCAACAGTTCGAACTCTTTCGGTGTCAACTCGAGCCGTTCGCCGTTCTTGAACACTTCATAGTTCGACGCGATGATTTTCACGTCACCAATCTCAATGACGTCCGTGTCCGTCGCCGGCGCTTCTTGTGGGGCCGAACGGCGCAGGATGGCTTTGACCCGGGCCACGACTTCTCGTGGGCTGAACGGTTTCGTCAAATAGTCATCGGCACCGAGTTCGAGGCCGAGCACTTTATCGAACTCATCATCTTTCGCCGTCAACATGAGAATCGGTGTGTTCACTTTTTGTTGGCGGAGCCGTTTACAAACCTCAAGACCGTCCATCTCAGGCAACATCAAGTCGAGGACAATCAAGACGGCATCTTGTTTCTCGGCCAGTTCAAGTCCGGTCTTTCCATCGTGCGCCGTCTCGACTTCGAACCCGGCTTGTTCTAAATTAAACTTTAATAACGTCGCAATCGACACCTCGTCATCGACAACAATTACTTTATCAGCCACGCTTAGTTCCTCCTCTAATCTATCTGTTCAGTCATGTACACTACCTATTTTACAAATCAATGCCACCTACGACCAACCTCAAAGCAAATCTTTACAAAAACAAAACAAATCCACGTTCTGCTTTCAGTGTAGCATGCGCCACGCATACAAAAAACCTCGTCTGCCATGGCAGACGAGGTAAGCCCTCAGTTGAGGACGTTCAGGACGGAGCGGACCGAGTCGGCTGAACGCTGTAGCGCCGCCGTTTCGGCTTCCGTCAATTCAAGTTCGAGCACACGTTCGATCCCGTTCGCACCAAGAATCGTCGGAACACCGAGATACAAGTCGTGGAAACCGTATTCGCCGTCGAGATACGCGATGGCCGGTAAAATACGCCGTTGATCTTTGAGAATCGCTTCGACCATCTCGACGATGGCCGCAGCCGGCGCATAGTAGGCCGATCCGTTCCCGAGCAGTTGGACGATCTCACCGCCGCCTTTACGGGTCCGATTGACGATTGCTTCGATGCGGTCGGTCGGCAACAGTTTCTCGAGCGGGATTCCCCCCGCATACGAGTAGCGGATGAGCGGGACCATGTCATCCCCGTGCCCGCCGAGCACGAATCCAGAAACGTCCTTCACGGATATATTCAACTCCGCAGCGACGAACGTCCGGAACCGGGCCGTATCAAGCACACCGGATTGACCAATAACACGCTCTTTCGGGAAGCCCGACTCTTTGAAGGCGGCATACGTCATCGCGTCGACCGGGTTCGTCAAGACGATGATAATCGCGTCCGGCGAGTAACGGGCCACTTCTTTCGTGACCGCCCGCATCACTTTGGCGTTCGTCGAGACGAGGTCGTCCCGGCTCATGCCTGGCTTGCGCGCGATTCCCGCTGTGATGACGACGATATCCGAGTCCGCCGTTTCGGCATAGTCCGACGTCCCTGTAATCCACGAGTCAAACCCTTGAATCGGCGCCGTCTCTTGCATATCGAGCGCTTTTCCTTTCGTCGGGTTCTCGCTTTCTTTGATATCGAGCAAGACGACGTTACCGAGTTCTTTTTGAGCCAAATACAGTGCCGTCGTGGCCCCCGTGAATCCGCTACCGATAACCGAGATTTTATTGCGACGAATCATTGTGCTCTCCCCCTTGGTTTAGCTGATGTCTTACATGTTTTTAATTAATTCATCCGCAAACTCTGAACACTTCACTTCTGTCGCGCCGTCCATGAGACGAGCGAAATCGTATGTGACGACTTTCGAGGCGATCGTCTTCTCCATCGAGTTGATGATGAGGTCAGCCGCTTCGTTCCAGTTCATATGACGAAGCATCATTTCACCAGACAAGATGACCGATGACGGGTTGACCTTGTCGAGGCCGGCATACTTCGGTGCCGTACCGTGTGTCGCTTCGAAGATAGCATGGCCCGTCACGTAGTTGATGTTCGCTCCAGGGGCGATCCCGATTCCGCCGACTTGGGCAGCGAGCGCATCCGAGATGTAGTCACCGTTCAAGTTCATCGTTGCCACGACATCGAACTCACGCGGACGTGTCAAAATCTGTTGCAAGAAGATATCAGCGATTGAATCTTTTACGATGATTTTGCCTTCTGCTTCTGCTTTCGATTGCGCTTCATTCGCAGCCGCTTCGCCTGATTCTTCTTTGATACGGTCATACTGCGCCCATGTGAAGACTTTGTCGCCGTACTCTTCTTCTGCAAGCTCATAGCCCCAGTTTTTGAAGGCGCCTTCTGTGAACTTCATGATGTTTCCTTTATGAACGAGCGTGAGCGATTTACGGTTGTTCGCGATGGCGTACTCGAGCGCCGCACGAACAAGACGTTTTGTTCCTTCAGACGAGATTGGCTTGATTCCGATTCCAGACGTTTCTGGGAAACGGATTTTGTTGACGTTCATCTCTTCTTTCAAGAATGAGATCAACTTCTTCACTTCGTCGCTACCTGACGCGTATTCGATTCCTGCGTAGATATCTTCTGTGTTCTCACGGAAGATGACCATGTCTGTATCCTCTGGGCGTTTGACCGGTGAAGGGACGCCTGTGAAGTAACGGACCGGGCGCAAGCACGTGTACAAGTCAAGTTCTTGACGGAGTGCTACGTTGAGTGAACGGATTCCGCCGCCGACCGGTGTCGTCAATGGACCTTTGATGGCAATCAAATATTCACGGATTTGATCGAGTGTCTCGTTTGGAAGCCATTCGCCTTTTTGGTTGTAGGCCTTCTCCCCAGCGTACACTTCCATCCATTCGATTTTCTTCTCGCCGCCATATGCTTTTTCGACAGCCGCATCGAAGACGCGCACTGAAGCGTTCCAAATATCAGGTCCTGTGCCGTCGCCGATGATAAATGGAATCGTCGGTACGTTTGGTACGTTTAATACACCGTTCTCAACTGTAATCTTTTCGTTTTGTGTCAACATAATGAATCCCCCTAAGTACATTTATGTAGGCCGACGCGAGCGCCGACCTACGTCAATTGTTAGTTTACCAAAGTTTATGTCTAAATTGTGACTCGAACTTCTCGTTCGGCGTCAATTAACGCTCGTTCACCGGGACGTATGACCGGTTCGTCTCGCCGATGTATTCAGCGCGAGGACGGATCAAACGGTTGTCCGCGTACTGCTCGAGGATGTGGGCAATCCAGCCCGACATGCGTGAGACAGCAAAGATCGGCGTGAACAACTCTTCGTCGAGGCCGAGCGCGTAATATGTTGACGCCGAATAGAAATCGACGTTCGGTTTCAAGCCTTTTTCCGTCTCGACGAGATGATCGATTTTCTCAGACATCTCGTACCATTCCGGTTCGCCGATTTGGGCCGTCAATTGGCGGCTCATCTCTTTCAAGTGTTTCGCGCGTGGGTCGCCGTCCTTATAGACACGGTGACCGAAGCCCATGATCTTCTCACGGCGTTCGAACTTGCCGCGGACGTAGTCTTCGACTTTGTCGACCGATCCGATTTCATGAAGCATCTTCATGACCGCCTCGTTCGCACCACCGTGGAGCGGGCCTTTAAGGGCGCCCATCGCCGCCGTCACACCAGAATAAATATCCGACAATGTGGCAACGCAGACGCGGGCCGTGAACGTCGAAGCGTTCAATTCATGGTCGGCGTGAAGGATGAGTGCCTTGTCAATCGTCTTCTCGGCGACCTCGCTCGGCTCTTCTCCATTCAACATGTACAAGAAGTTGCCCGCATAAGACAAGCCCTGTTTTGGTGCAACCGGTTGTTCGCCTTTACGAAGACGAGCGAATGCCGTCACAATCGTGGCGATTTGCGCTTGGAGACGAATCGCTTTGCGCATGTTCGCTTCCGGACTCATATCTTCAGACTCTTCATCATAAAGCGCGAGCTGTGAAAGTGCAGTCCGAATCGTCGCCATCGCATTGGCCGATTTCGGTGCCCGTTCGAGCGTCGCGATGACGTCTTCTGGCAATTTGGCTTCTTTCACGAGCGCTGCTGAGAGCTCAGTTAATTCATCTTCTTTCGGAAGGCGGTCGTTCCATAATAGGAAAACAACCTCTTCGAATGTGGCGTGGTCTGCCAAATCGTCAATCGTGTATCCTCCGTAAGTCAATTGTCCGTCGATAATCGAACTGACTTTTGAGGCCGCTGCCACAATTCCTTCTAAACCTTTTGTCGTTGACATCAATAACTCCCCCTCAGTCTTTAAAAGTGATCGACCGCATATACAGTCTGTGTGTAGGGAATAAGGGCGAGGAGTCGAAGACTCTCCCCAATCCGTTTCGAGCTCGCTCCACCCTGTCCTTTATCTAGTATAAACAATTTACTGAAAAAAAGAAATGTAAGCGTATCCAGCCGTCAAAAAATGTCAGAACCATTTTTGTAACAGGCTAAATCCACCTAAAATCAAGGCGGCGATGCCGGCTCCGACGAGCGGTCCGACCGGCACGCCTTTCATGAAACCGACGGCCAGGATGGTCCCAGCGAGCAATGCCGTCGTGACGACGGGGTCGACCCGCATCAGTTGGACCCCTTGGCCGGCGGCAAGCGCGACGAAGATTCCAGAGGCGAACGCGATGATGCCGACTGGACCTTTAATACTATTCCACAATTCCCGGAATCCGATGTCGCCGGTCGCAATCGGCACGAGGACGGCAATTGTAATAATCGTTACCCCCCAATGGATGCCTTTTGAGGCGAGCGTCGGGAACAATTGGTCGCCGAATCCGACCGCTTTAATAATCAAGAGGACGCTGCTGGCGATGATGACCGACTGGTTATGGGAGATAACCCCAATCAATACGAGCAACAGCAAGAATAAATAGGCACTCATCACACACTCTCTTTCTGAATGGAAAAAGAACCGACCTCATGAAAAGGTCGGTTCGATTGGCATTCGATTACGCGTTGTAGATTTTACCAGTAAGTGGGTCGATTGAAATCATCTGTCCGTCGCGGAACGTTGATGTCGCTGATTCGACACCGACGATAACCGGCTTGCGGAGTGATGGTCCAACGATACCGGCATGGCTCGTCAATCCACCGTCTTCTGTGATGATTCCAGCCGCTTTTTCAATCGCTGGCATCATTTCTTTATCTGTGAATGGTGCGACGAGGATCATGCCCTCTTTCGCTTTCGCATTCGCTTCGTCTGCATTGTTCGCAACGACGACTTCACCGACGAGACCACGCTCACCGATCCCACGTCCGTTTGCGAGGGCGTGACCGACGATATGAACTTTCATCATGTTTGTCGTACCAGCAGTCGCAGCCGGGATACCAGCCGAGATGACGACGAGGTCACCGTCTGTAACGAATCCAGCGTGACGAGCTGCTTCTGAAGCTTGTACCAACATCTCATCCGTGTTGTTTGGCATCGTGTCAGCCACGATTGGGTACACGCCCCAAACGAGGTTCAATTGACGTGCCACACGCTCTGACTCTGTGACCGCGATGATGTTCGCCTCTGGACGATACTTCGCTGTACGAGCAGCCGTGTAACCTGATTGTGTCGGTGTCAAGATCGCTTTCGCGTTCAAGTTGATTGCCGTGTGGGCAACCGCTTGTGAGATCGCATCCGTTACCGTGTGCTCACTGCGCTTCTGACGATCTTTGAGCAAGTTTTTGTAGTCGAGCATTTGCTCAGTACGAACAGCGATTGCTGCTTGCATTTGAACTGACTCGATTGGGTAGTCCCCTGCTGCCGTCTCACCTGAAAGCATGACTGCGTCCGTACCATCGAGGATGGCGTTGGCAACGTCAGATGCTTCCGCACGTGTTGGACGCGGGTTGCGTTGCATTGAATCAAGCATTTGTGTAGCCGTGATGACCGGTTTCCCGAGGTCGTTACACTTCTTGATCAATTCTTTTTGAACTGGTGTGACTTCTTCTGTTGGGATCTCGATTCCGAGGTCACCACGAGCGACCATCAAACCGTCAGAAATCGCCAAGATTTCGTCGATGTTGTCGACACCTTCTTGGTTTTCGATTTTTGGATAGATTTTGATGTGTGACGCGTTGTTGCGCTCGAGAAGTTGACGAATCTCAACGACGTCAGACGCACGGCGTACGAACGATGCCGCGATGACATCGATGTCTTGAGAAATACCGAACTCGATGTCGGCGATGTCTTTGTCTGTAAGGGCAGGAAGGTTCACTTTGACGTTAGGCAAGTTGACACCTTTCTTCGTCTTGATGACGCCTTCGTTTTCGATGACGCAGCGAAGGTCACGGTTCGGGAGTTTCTCAACGACAAGGAGACCAATGAGTCCGTCGTCGAGCATGATGCGTGAACCGACTTCAACGTCTTCGTACAAGCCTTCGTACGTGACTGAGAAACGATCTTTCGTTCCGACGATTTCTTCTGTCGAGACGATGATGACTTCTTTGCCTTTTTCGAGGAGTGCTTTTCCTTCTTCAAACGTATGTGTACGAATTTCAGGACCTTTCGTGTCAAGAAGTACCGTCACGACTTTACCGGCAGCTTTTGATGCTTCGCGAATGTCACGGATACGTGCGCCGTGCTCTTCATAGTCACCGTGTGAGAAGTTGAGACGAGCGACGTTCATTCCGGCTTCAATCATTTCTGGAAGACGTTTCTCTGAAGCTGGTCCAATCGTACATACAATTTTCGTTCTACGCATAAATAAAAACCTCCTAGGGGATGTATTACATTTACACACAGAAAACGGGGGGTCGACCGACCTGATCCCGTCTCTGTGGAGTTCACTACTACTCGTTAAATCGAAAGTTGGTTCGAAAGATCAATCAACTGCATATCAATCGAATGTTTGTTATGGTCGAGCGCTTCATCGATATCAAGATCCATCATCTTACCGCCGCGGATACCGACAACACGTCCGGCTTTGCCTTCGAGTAAAATCTCAACGGCATACGCACCCATGCGGCTCGCAAGCACACGGTCAGCAGCAGTCGGGGAACCGCCGCGTTGGATATGTCCAAGAATCGTTACACGCGTCTCTGAGTTTGTCTTCTCAGCGATCATTTTTCCGATTTCTTCGGCACTGCCTGCGCCTTCGGCGACAACGACGATCGAATGTTTCTTACCGCGCGCCACACCATGGTTGATGCGGTCGACGATGGCACTCAAATCTTCTGGACGTTCTGGGACGAGGATTGACTCGGCACCACCGGCAAGACCGGCATAAAGTGCGATGTCACCTGCATCACGACCCATTACTTCGATGACGTACGTCCGCTCATGCGACGACGCCGTGTCACGGATTTTATCAATCGCGTCAAGCGCCGTATTGAGCGCCGTATCGAACCCGATTGTTGCATCCGTTCCTGGGATATCGTTGTCGATCGTTCCTGGAAGCCCGATTGTCGGGAATCCAAGTTCCGTCAACTTCTGGGCGCCACGGTAAGAACCGTCGCCCCCGATGACTACAAGCGCGTCGATATTGAATTTCTTCAACTGCTCGACCGCTTTGGCACGGCCCTCTTCCGTTCTAAACTCAGGGCAACGGGCAGAACGTAAGAATGTTCCTCCACGCTGGATGATGTCACCGACAGAACCGAGGTTCAATTCAACGAGATCTCCTTCGATTAGACCTTGATAGCCGTTATACACACCGTACACTTCTAGACCTTCGAAAATCGCTTTTCGGGTCACGGCACGGACTGCAGCGTTCATTCCGGGGGCGTCTCCCCCACTTGTCAATACCGCAATACGTTTTAAATTCACGTCACTCACCTCTTATGTGTTTTAACGAAATCTGAAAATAAAATACCATGTCTGACCTTTGTTTTACAACACAAGTATGTGAAAAAAAAGCATGGGGTATGCTCGAAAGCAGTCAACTCGTGAGTGATTTAACGTGAACGCAAAGCGATTGTTAACGTTTTCACGAGCCAATTGTGCCAATTTCATGATATTTGGCAGCGCGCCCTTGCAACAACTCGTTTTGAGTCCGTCCTCGCAACTCAGTCATGTGTTGTGCTAATACAGGCTTTAAGAGTGATGACTGTAATGACACATCGATATGGGCCCCACCAAACACCTCGGTGACGACTTCATCGACAATCCCTAAATTCAACAAATCTTGTGCCGTAATCTTCATCGTTTCCGCAGCGCGTTCCGCAAGCTTCGCGTCTTTCCAAAGCAGGGCAGCCGCGCCTTCTGGTGAAATGACCGAGTACGTGCTGTTTTCAAGCATGAGCAACCGGTCGCAAACACCAATCCCGAGCGCACCGCCCGATCCGCCTTCCCCGATGACAATCGAGATAATCGGAACTTTCAACGTCGCCATTTCAAACAAGTTGCGGGCAATCGCTTCGCTTTGTCCACGCTCTTCGGCCGCTTTCCCAGGGTAGGCGCCTTTTGTATCGATGAACGTGATGACCGGACGATTGAACTTCTCTGCTTGCTTCATGAAACGAAGCGCTTTGCGATAGCCTTCTGGATGTGGCATCCCGAAGTTGCGTTTCATGTTCTCTTTCGTGTTCCGCCCACGTTGATGACCGATAATCGTCACCGGGACGCCGTCGAGTGTGGCCAATCCCGCTACAATCGCAGCGTCATCATAGCCGTGACGGTCACCGTGCAATTCGATGAAATCCGGGAACAGGCGATCTATATAATCGAGCGTCGTCGGGCGTTTCGGATTTCGCGCCAGCTGCACGCGATCCCACGGTTTCATATTCCCATAAATGTCTTTTTCTAATCGATGAAGCTTCGCTTCAAGGTGACGGATTTCACGGGATAAATCGATTCCTTTCGTCTCCGCCGTCTCACGCAACTTCCCGAGCTGTTCATTTACTTCTTTGATTGGATCAAACATGATGGACCTCCCCGCCGTGTAACACGATCATCTTCTTCAAGAACGAACGCATCTGTTCACGATGAACGACGGCGTCCAATTGACCCGCTTCTAATAGAAACTCGGCAGTTTGGAAGTTGTCTGGCAATTTTTCACGAATCGTCTGTTCGATGATGCGACGACCGGCAAAGCCGATCAACGCTCCAGGTTCGGCGACGTTCACATCACCAAGCATCGCGAAACTCGCCGACACGCCACCTGTTGTCGGATGCGTCAAGTAGGCGACATACAGAAGACCCGCCTCGTCATGTTCTTTCAAGGCGATTGACGTATTGGCCATCTGCATCAAGCTGACCATGCCTTCTTGCATGCGGGCACCGCCCGAGGCCGTGAACAAGACGACCGGCAATCCGTCTTTCGTCGCGGTCCGGACCGCCGAGGCGATCGCTTCTCCGACGTAGGCGCCCATCGACCCCATACGGAAACGGGCATCCATGACGCAGACGACGACCGGGAGCCCATCGATTGTGGCACGACCGCAAACAATCGCTTCCTCAATCCCAGTTCGTTCCCTGTCTTTTTTCAATTTATCTTCATAATCTGGAAAATCAAGCGGGTTCTCTTTGACGAGCGGTCCCGCAAATTTTTCAAACGACTGACCATCGACCAACATGTGAATCCGCTCATCTGCACTGAGCGGGAAATGGTAGCCGCAATCACACACTTTATGATTCTCGTTTAACTGTTTCGTGTAATGCATATATTTACAAGATGGACATTTCGTCATCAAGCCTTGTGGTGCATCAATCTTTGGTTCTCGTTGACGCAATGGCATATATCGTTTAGGTTTCTTGAAAAAAGCAGTCATCGCTTCCCCCTCGTTCATTCCGGCATCCCCGCCCCACGCCACATCTCCAACAATCGTCTACGTTCGTCTTCCGTATATAGGTCGCCTGCGTCCGTGCCGTCATAAAACCGGTTCACTTCGCTCCAGATTCGAATGAACAGTTCATTCTTTAATCCGAAGATGAGGTTTTGCCTGAAGGCGCGGTCCGTCTCAACGCTCGACTCGAGCAACGCGATGCGTTCCGGGGTCGGTTCGACCTCCGTCAACGCCAAGCGCTCAAGCAAACGCAACATATCGACGATGTCCGACACCTTCGTCTGTTTCGTGACGATGAACTCTGACAAGATTTCAATGTAACGGTGCCGATCCTGTTCGCACAAAAACGTGCCGCCGCCGTGTTTCGTCTCAACAATCCCAAGGAAGCTGAGAGCCCGTAATGCTTCACGGACTGACGCACGGCTGATGGACAGCGTTTCAGCGAGTTCCCGTTCTGATGGGAGACGGTCGCCCGGCTCGAGTGCGGCCTGGACGATTAACGTTCTGATTTTAGAAATGTTTTCGTGAAATGAGGATGCGTGTTTTCCATGCATCTGACCGTTCAACTCCCTTTTGGATGGCATTATCTCTAAAGTGGTCAGACCAATTAAACAGATTATACCACTTTTTATGACTTGGTACTAGTTCCCGTGCCGGGCAATTTCGAGTCGACCCGTTTCAACACGACATCCGTATCGCCGAACCGCTGCCTCAATCCTTGCAACAATGCTTCTGTCGGATTGACGGCATATGTCGAGGCGAGTTGTTTCACTTCTTTCGAATCAGAGAATCGGCAAATGACAGGGACATCCCCTGGCGCTGTTCGCAATAGTTCTTCAAGGTCGGCGAACGACTCCAGACGCAATCGGACAAACAACGCTTGGCCGTGGAGAGGCCGGACGCGTTCGACGACGAGTTGGCGACGCCCGTCCCGTTCATTCGGATGTACCTCGAGCAAGAGGACGTTCCCGACGTAAAGTGAACGAGAGAATTGGGTGAACACGCGTGGAAAAATCACGACCTCGTCTTGCGAGACGCCGTCATCGACCATGACAACACCCATCTCTTCATTCTTTTTCGTCTTGAACGTACGAATCGCATCGACATAGACGACGATGAATCCCCGTTCGCCGTTCAACACTTCATCGATCGTCACCGTCTCAATCGAGAGCGGGGCGACCGTCGTCAACGGCGAGTGGACGATCCACGTCCCGAGTGCTTCCCGTTCTTCTTCGGACCAATTCGGCTCGATTGGTGCCGAGCGCTTCAAACCGAGTGCGGACAGCTCATCTGGGAGCAGATGCGTCTCTGTCTCCTCGCGAAGCCGTTCAACGGCCTCGAACGCACGGTGGCGATCGCCGTGATACATCCGGTCGAGGGCACCGGCTCCGAGCAGGCGCCGCAACTTCGGCTGGTCTTTCGAGCCCCACTCCATCAGTTCGAGCAGACGTTTTACGTCGGTGAATTCGGAATGGTGTTCAATCAACCGTTCGACGTCGCGTTTCGTCAAGCCTTGGACCGCCTTCAACCCGAGACGGACCCCTGGCCCTTCTAAAAAGGCCCCGGCTTGGCCATGAAGGACGTCCGGCGGATAGACGGGAATTTTCCCTTTTCGCAGCATGCGAACGAGTTGGTTCGTCTTGTCGTACGTAACGAGATAAAAAATCCGCTCGAAGTGCGCCTTCACGAAAGCCAAGCGATAACTGATTAAACTGTAGGCCACCGCGTGCGAACGGTTGAAACCGTAGCCCGCGAACTTCTCAATCCACGAGAATACTTGTCGCATCGAGTCGCTGTCGAACAGCTCCGACGAACGTTCCAAGAATCGACTCTTCTCGACGTCGATGGCCGCTACATCTTTCTTGGCGATGGCACGGCGAATCAAATCGGCCTCGGCATACGAGTAGCCGGCAAGTTCTCGCAGGAGGCGCATGACTTGCTCCTGATAGACGAGCACGCCGTTCGTCGTACGCATAATCTCACCGACGACCGGGTGGACCGGCTGATGCGGCATGCCATGCTTTCGCTTCGCATACGTATCGATAAACTGCATCGGACCTGGACGATAGAGCGACATCGTGACGACGATATCCTCGAACGTGGTCGGCTTCACTTGCCGGAGCGCTTGTTTCATCCCTTCCGATTCGAACTGAAAAATCCCGTCCGTGTCACCGCGAGCGAGCACCCGCAACGTCTTTGCGTCATTCAATGGAATCGTCTTCAGCGAGAACAGTTCATCCGTCTCGCGAATGAGCGTCTCCATCTGACGGAGTCTCGTCAAGTTGCGCAGGCCGAGCAAATCGATTTTCAACAGGCCGAGCGCTTCGAGATCCTTCATATTATATTGGGTCACTTGCTCCCCTGCTGTCGGCTGTAACGGGGTGACGTCATCAAGCGCGTCACGACTGAGTACGAGTCCGGCCGCGTGGACCGAGGCTTGACGGGGCAATCCTTCGAGCTGGGCGGCGATGTGTAACAGTTGCGACCGCTTCTGACTGCCGGCGAACCATTTCATCTTCGTCGGATTGGCCAAAATCCCGGCCAACCCGTCGTCTTTCACTTGTTTGCTGGCCGCCTGTCCTTCTTCAAGCGTCAGCCCGAGCGCCCGCGCGACATCACGTAGCGCCGCTTTCGCGCCGAACGTCGCGAGCGTCCCGATTTGGGCGGCGTGGTTGGCCCCGTATTTATCGAGGACATAGCGGACGACCTCGTCGCGCCGCTCGTCTTCGAAGTCTAAATCGATATCCGGCATCGTGATTCGTTCCGGGTTCAAAAAGCGTTCGAATAACAGCTCGAACCGGACCGGGTCGACCTCGGTGATGTGAAGCGCGAAACTGACGAGTGATCCGGCCGCGGACCCACGCCCCGGACCGACTTCAATGCCTTGCTCCCTAGCGTAGCGGACGATGTCCTCGACGATGAGGAAATACGAGGCGAAACCGGTCCGCGCAATGACGTCGAGTTCATAGCGGGCTCGTTCGATATATTCCTCTTGGAACAAGTCGAGCGCCTTTAATCGTTCGGCGACGAGACGCTTCAGTCGGTCGATCGCATGTTCAATCTCTGGAATCGACGAGGTCGCCTCCGGCAAGCGTGTGACCGAGATGAGGGATTCGAACTCGTCCAACGCCTCAAGCTCGATCGGGTCGAACCAATCGTTCATTTCGCTCGGCAGTCTTACGTACTTTCCTTTCCGATGCACATCTTCTTGTGAGATGAGCTCGCCTTCACCGATGGCGACGATGGCGCGATACGCCTCGAAATCCTCCGGTCTCATGTAACACGTGTCCGGGGCCGGTACGAGTCGTGTCCCCAGTTCGTCACGCATCTCGCGTAATTGCCGGAGCATCAGCGTCTGTTCCGTCGATTGTGGCGCCGGCAACCCGAGCCACAGTCTGTCTTCATTCACATAACCGAGCAAATGGTTATAGAGGCGGCGGCGGTGAACCGGGTCGTTCGCTTTCCAGTTCTCCGGTAAGATGAGCACCGCCAGTTCGGTCGCTTCGGTCAAGCCATCGGCCTGGACGATGCGATACAGTTCGGGCACTTGTTCATCGGTCAACGCATAGACGAGAACGGAGACATCGAATCCATCCATTCGCAGCGTCGTCCGTAATCCGATAACGGGTTTAACCGCATAGCGTTCACATAATCGGACGAATTGCGGCAAGCCGTATAACGCATCGTCGGCCAAGGCGACCGCTCGACTCCCCCGTTCGGCCATCTGGGCGACATACTGTTCGAGCCGAATCGTACTTTGCATCAAGCTATAAGCCGATCGTACATTTAAGTGGATCACATGAGTCCCCCTTTCTTTTTTCACAATTGTCAAACTCATTTTGGCACTTGTCTGATACAATAATTATAGACAAAACTTCTCCTAAAAGGGGGTATAAACCGTATGATTATTAATCGGGGTAAAATCGCACGTGACAAGCTAGAGAATTTACAGAACGGCCAGACCGTCTTCGCCGATAGTCCGGAGATTATCGAACGACTCCGTCGTTATATCACCGAGTATCAACTCGATGTCGTCGAGGATGTGACCGACCGTGGTACGTGGTTCATTCCACAAGAAGAGGATAAACGCTGAAGAGAGCTGACCAACGGGTCAGCTCTCTTCAGTTTCGAACGTGAACGGGGCCGCGACTTCATCGAGCGCCATGATCACCTCGTCCATCTCTTCCCATTTATAGATCGTGGCACCGGCGGCCATCGGATGACCACCGCCGCGATAGCGTTTCGCCACTTCATTGATGACCGGTCCTTTCGAACGGATCCGGACACGAATCTCGTCCTTGTTCTCGACGAACATGACCCAACACTTCAGCCCTTCAAGGCCAGAGAAGCTGTTGACGAGCAGCGACGCCGCTTCCGGTGTCGCATGGAACGTGCGCAAGACGTCTGCATCGATTTTGACGTAGCCGACACCCGCGTCGGTCACATTGACGTTTTGTAAGACATAGCCTTGGAGTTGCAACGTCGCCAAATTCGTCTTATACATTTGACGATACAACCGGTTCGTATCGATACCATGGTTAATCAGTTCGGCCGCGACTTCGAACGTACGTGGCGTCGCGTTGCGGAACTGGAACCGTCCCGTGTCGCCGACGATTCCGGCGAACAACAAGAATGCGGACGCCTCGTCAAGTTCAAGCCCCCAAATCCCTGCAAGTTCAGCAATCATCTCTGAGGTGGAACTGACCGTCGTGTCGACGATTTGATGGGTCGCATACGCATCTTCGTCAGGGTGGTGATCAATCTTGACGACCGTTTTGCCGGTCAAGGCGTGCGGCCCATCGATCCGTTCATGGTTAGCCGTATCGAGCACGATGACGAGCGCCTCTTGATACATCTCCGGTTCGACATGCTCCATCTTACCTAAAAACTCTAAATCACGGACGATACCGCCGACGACATAGACCTGCTTTTCCGGATAGGCGACTTCAAGAATCCGCTTTAATCCGAGCTGACTCCCGAGCGCGTCAGGGTCGGGACGGACGTGTCGATGAATCATAATCGTGTCCGCCGCTTCAATCAATTTCAATATCGTTGCTGCCTCTGGCCAATGTGCCATTGCCATTCCTCGCTTTCTTGAACACTATTCTATGGTATGATGATAACAGATTACACGTCTGAAAGGGGTTTCTTCACTTGGGTCAATTAGTTATGATCGGACTCATTCTGTTTTCGTTAGGCGCTTACTTCGTTTCCAAACGACGCGCTTATTTGACGAAGACACCGTACCGGAAAGCACTGTTCAACACGCAAGCGCTCATCTGGCTGAGCATGTTTCTCGCACTCTTCGCCATCAACCAAATGGTTGGCGGACTCGGACTCGGCTCGACGATCGGTTGGATCGTCAGCATCGCTATGCTCGTCTTGGGTGTCGGCAACGCCATCGTCGGGTTCATTCGCTATCGTAAAATCTATCCGCTCGCTAGCGAAGAGCCAATCAACCAATCATAAGAGAAATAGAAACGAGCTGATGATGGCATCAGCTCGTTTTTTTGTTAGCGGTCAATCAATTGCGCCGTGACAAGCGCCTTGGCGACGAGTTGGGTGCCTTGTGTCATCTCGACATCGACTTTCCCGAACTTCCGGCCAAGGTCGAACACGTTGGCCGAGACGCGAATTTGACTCTCGATTTGAATCGGTTTCATAAAGTAGACCGTAATATTTTCGACGACGAGGTCGCCTTTTTTCATATGGCGTAGACTGCGGGTCGCTCCTTCGACGAGCAACGTCGTCAACACCCCTGACGATGCCGTCCCCATGTGGCTCGTCATCTGTGGCGCGACCTCGACGGTGAACGCCGTCCCGTTCGAAGCCGGGTCTTCTTTCAACTGGTTCGTGATCATATTGTCGAACGTCTCGCCGACTTGCGGTTGGCGGTTGGCGAGTTGGAGCGCCTTCAACACGTCTTGGCGGCTGATGATACCGAGCAGACGGCCATAGTTATCAACGACCGGCAACATCTCGATGCCTTCCCAAACCATTTGGTGCGCCGCATTGGTGACGCTCGTCTGAACGCCAACCGTGATCGGGCTCTTCGTCATCACTTTCTCGATCTCGGTATCATGCGGCCGGTCGAGCAAGTCTTTCGCCGTGATGACGCCGACGACTTTCATCTGCTCGTCGATGACGGGATAACGGTTATGTTTCGTCCGTTCGTTCAGTTCGTGCCACCGTTTGACCGTATCGTCCACTTTCAAATAGAACGTGTCGTGCAGCGGGATGACGATATCCGAGACGAGTAGAATCTCTTTTTTAATCAAGCGGTCATAGATGGCCCGGTTGATCATCGTCGCGACGGTGAAACTGTCATACGACGTCGAGATGACCGGCATGTGATACTTATCGGCCATCCGTTTCACTTCATCGGTCGTGTCGAATCCCCCCGTGATCAACACGGCGCCACCGGACTGTAGCACGAGTTCATGCGCCTTTTCCCGGTTTCCGATGATGACGAGTGAGTCGACGTCGATATATCGCATCATCGCCTCAAGCTTCATCGCCCCGATGACGAACTTCGAGAGCGTTTTATGGAGCCCGTCTCGGCCACCGAGCACTTGCCCGTCGACGATATTGACGACTTCTGCGAACGTCAGCTTCTCAATATTCTCTTTATGTTTACGCTTGATGCGAATGGTGCCGACCCGTTCAATCGTCGAGACGAAGCCTAAATTCTCCGCTTCCTTGATGGCCCGATACGCCGTTCCTTCTGATACTGCCAATTCCTTCGCGATTTGGCGGACCGAAATTTTAGATCCGACATCGAGCGACTCGATATGTGCTATAATCTGTTCATGTTTTGTTGTCATGTCACGAGTCCCTTTCCTCAATACATTTTCTGTCATCCTCAGTATACTGTATCAGTCTTCCTTCTTCAAACTGTACTACTGAAAATGTGACATTTCCTTTCCGTTTTGGAAAACGGTATAATGAAACAGAACGCCAATGAACGAGAAGGAAGGGAAACGAGTTGAATCAACGAACCAACCATATTGCACAATCTTTGGCCACTAAAGGGTTAGACGCTGCTTTTGTCACGTCGAAAGCATCGGTCTTTTATTTTTCGGGAGTATATGCCGAGGCACATGAGCGGCTCATCGCCATCCTCGTCTTGAAGAACGGCACGACCGCTCTCGTCTGTCCGGCACTTGAAAAAGGCATCGTCGAGGCGAGCGACTGGAATGGCGATATCGTCACGTACATGGACCACGAAAATCCATGGGACAAAGTCGTCAAATTGTTCCTCGACCAACAGATTATCCCCGAGCGCATCGGGATTGAAGGCGAGCATTTGACCTACAACCGCGTCGAACAGCTCCGCGCCGGCTTTGCCGGTCTCTCAATCATCGACTTGACCGAAGAGCTTCAGGCGCTTCGCATGATTAAGTCTCCGGACGAGGTCCGCCTGATGAAACGCGCCGCCGAACTCGCTGATATGGCGATTGAGGCAGGGATTCGCGCCTTGCGTGAAGGCGTGACCGAGCTCGAGGTCATCGCCGAGATCGAATATGCGATGAAGAAACAAGGTGTCCGCGAGATGTCGTTCGACACGCTCGTCTTGTTCGGCGAGAACAGTGCCGATCCGCACGGCGTACCTGGTAACAATCGCTTGAAGAAAGGCGACTTCGCCTTGTTCGACCTCGGTGTCATTTGGCAAGGCTACGCCTCGGATATCACGCGCACCGTCGTCTACGGCGAAGCGAGCACGAAGCAACGTGAGATTTACGAGACCGTCCTTAAGGCCGAAGAAGCCGCCATCGAGATGGCGAACGTCGGGACGACGCTCGGGTCCATCGACATCGCGGCTCGCCAAGTCATCACGTCGGCCGGCTACGGCGAATACTTCACGCATCGCGTCGGACACGGAATCGGCATCGAGGTGCACGAATTCCCATCGATGGCGGCCAACAATGATATGACGGCCCAAGTCGGGATGACGTTCACCGTCGAACCAGGAATTTATCTCCCTGGCGTCGGCGGCGTCCGCATCGAGGACGATATCGTCATGACCGAGAGTGGTCCGATCTTGTTGACGAGTTACCCGAAGACGCTCCAAGAAATCAATTGAGTCACAACAAAGACCAGCCGCACGCGGCTGGTCTTTTTCATGGTCAATAAAAGAGTCGGAACATGACGTCACGTTGCGGCACATCATTCCGTTCCATCGCCTCTAGAAATGCCCGCTTGTCATAACGGACCGACTGCGGATGGATGGCGAACCCTGTCTCATCCCACTCGAGGATGCCGTAACGGGCCAAGTCGTCACGGGCAACACCGAGCGCACCGGGATTGAAATAATGTTTCGTGTCGTCATGGAACACATGCTCCGGATGATGATGCCCGAAACAGATGACGTCCGCTTCATAAGACCCATACAGCGACTGCATGTTCGAAAGCGTCGCCTCGACGATGTCATGGAACGGCTCCTCGGTGATCGGCACGTCCCGCTTCTCGCTCGGGATATGATAATGAATCCCATATACCCGCGTACCCTCGACAACGCGTTCAATCGTACGCGGCAACTTGAAGAGCGCGTCCGCATAGTCAGGCCTAAGCGTGCGCGCCACCCACTCGTGATGCGGACGGGTATGGGCATAACTGTCGGGGTGACCCGTCCCGGCCAAAAGCGACAAGACGGCCTCATCGTGGTTGCCGGTGATCATGTGGACACCACGGTCGAGCAGACGCGCCATCACTTCGTTCGAATCGGGACCCATCGCAATCATATCGCCCAAACTCCAAATCTCGTCGACCTGCTGGCGGTCGAGCTCGGCCAGCACCGCATCGAGCGCTTGGACATTCCCGTGGATATCGGTCAAGATGGCCAATTTCATGTGGTTCCCTCCTTATTTACGATATTGATGGACGACGTTTACGCCACCGGTCACATCGATGACGGCACCTGTGACCATATCGGAGTCGCGTGCGAGCAGGAACAGAATCATGCGGGCGATATCTTCGCCCGTCCCGTGCCGTCCGACCGGCGTCTGGTCGTCCGGTTCGGCCGATTCGATTCGCATCTCTTTTTGCGCACCGACGATATTACCCGGGTTAATCATATTGGCCGTGATGCCGTGCGCCGCTTCCTCGAGCGCGACCGATTTCGTCAAACTGACGAGACCGGTTTTGGCGGCCGCGAACGCCGACCGATGAATCCAGCCAGGCGCCGTCCCACTTTCCGGGAAGCCGTACGTGATGATGCGGCCGAACCGTTTCGCCCGCATGCTCGGGATGGCCCGACGCATCAACCAAAACGAGGCTGACAAGTTGCCGGTGATGACTTCGTCCCATTCCTCGTCCGATAAATCGACGAGACACTTCCGTTCAAAAATGTATGGCCCGGCGTTCAAGATGAGCGCATCTGGCTCTCCGAATTTGGCCACTGCCTCTTCATAGCCGTTCAAGACAGCCTCGCGGTCCGTCAACGGAGCCTCGACCATATGTAACCGTTCATGTTGCCAATCGATCGGCTTCCGCTGCAATACGCTGACGTGCCAACCTTCCTCCAATAATCGTTCCGTCACAATGCGGCCGATTCCTTTCGCACCGGCCGTGATGACTACATGTTTCATCGTCATCCCTCCTCTGTATCATCTTACCCGTTCCGCCTGCCCATTTCCAAACTTCAACCTGTTTCATCAGAAAGTTGTGAAAATTTCACACATTTCTGAAAGAACCGGGCGTGAATTCAGACAGAAGTGGTATACTATACATGTAAGCCGCACGTACATTTCAAGCGAAAGGTTGGGATTTACATGGCAATTGTCTACAAACATATTCTATCTGCCGTCGACGGCTCGAAAGAGGCCGAACGTGCATTTGAAACAGCAATCGACGTCGCACTTCGAAACGATGGCAAACTGTATATCGGTCACGTCATCGATACACGGACATTCGCCACGGTTGAAGCGTATGACCGGACGATTACCGAGCGTGCCGAGACGTATGCGAAAGAACTGCTCGAGGATTATGTCAATCGGGCAAAAGAACGCGGTGTCAAAGAAGTGGAAACGGTCATCGAATACGGCTCTCCGAAAGTGACAATCGCTAAAAAAATCGCACCGAATCACGACATTGATCTTATCATCTGTGGAGCGACCGGGTTGAACGCCGTCGAACGCTTCTTCATCGGTAGCGTCTCTGAAAGCATCGTCCGCTACTCGAAGTGTGACGTTCTGATCGTCCGCCAATAACGTTTCAAGGGCCAGCGCGCATGCGTTGGCCCTTTCGTGTGTAGTCGCTTATGGCATCAGGTTATCAATCGGTCGAACCGTCTCAGCCGCCAAATTACTGAACTCGCGAAGGTAATCGAGGTATCGATCGCCACCATAATTATAGAGTTTGTTATACATCCTGACGACGACGGTTCGATAAGCAGGAATAACCAATAGCAATGGCCCGGTGTTCCCAAGAATTTGATACGACCCAGCTGGTACAGCCTCCCCTAGTTCGCTCCACGCTTTCGGCTCGCCTTGGACATACCAAAACAGCCCGTTTGTCGGGAACGTTGAGTTGGGATATGCGGGACTTTGAATCGATGTCGCGAGACGAATCACTTCTTCCGGCACAATCTGAACGCCATGATGACGTCCGATATTCAGATGAAGATTGCCCCATGCCGCGAATTCTCGCGCAGTCGTATGTAGGTTCGACCCCATTCCATCATCAAAAGGATACAACTTATACGACGCTTCCTCGTCAGGATCGTCAATGACTTTGACGAAACTCGGTGCCGCATCGGTCGCCCATTCCGTCCGCGAGAGTCCCATCGGCCGAAACACCCGCTCCCTTAATAAGTGCGTGAAGTCATATCCGTATAACCGTTTAAACAAATCCGTCACGATCTCGACGTTCACGTTCCGATATGCCCATCCTTCACCCGCATCGAACTCCCGAAATAGCACACCCGTCTCATCCCGGTTCAGTCCGTGCGAGTGCGTGACCAAGTGCCGAATCGTCGTCCCTCGAAACGTGTCCACGTCATGCTCATCAAAATAATCAGAGACCAAATCGTCGAGATGCCGAATCTTGCCTTCATACAACGCATAGGCAATCGCCAGCCCCAAATAACTTTTACGGGCCGAAGCGACGTTGAACATCGAATTGACGTCAACCACTTTTGCATCATGATTCGAATGGAATCCGTCATAATTTTCGAACACGATGCGATCGTCTTGCAGGACTAGCAGCGCGGCGGCACTGCTATGATTTAGGTTTTGAATATGCCTAACGTACGAATCCAATGCAACGTAAGATGTCTTCAAGTCAATCTCCCCCTTTCAAGCCTCGTGTATATTTCTGGACAAAACCCGAACTTCCTTTACTTTTCTGAAAGTCCTGTTCCAAAACCGAGCCAAAGCGGTTTCATTAACCATATAACAAAGGGCCACCGCAGATGCGATGGCCCTTTGTCGTTCACATATTATAATACTTTGACAGTTACTGTCTTACGACCGAAGTTGAGGGCCGCACTTTGTGAGTACATTAAGATGTCGATTTTGTTACCTTTGATGGCGCCGCCTGTGTCAGCCGCTGTGTATGTGCCCATCAACTTCCCGCCGACGTACACTTGTACTTTCTTACCGAGCGGAATGACGCGCGGGTCGACAGCGACGACGTTACGTTTTTGTGCCCGGACATTCCAGCCTAATGCCGTAACGCCTGAACATCCTTTGCAGTATGGTGTGTAAGCCGATGCGTTCATCGTATATGTTTTCACACTAGCCTTCGCGACCGTTTTCTTCACGGTGCGTAAGTACTTTGTAGCGATCCAACCTGACTTGCCTTTGTAGTTGACGCGAATCCAAGCTCCTTTTGAGCCAGTGCGTTGAAGTTGTTGTCCTTTATTGATTTTCCCAATCACTTTACCGCTGAGCGTCCCTGCCGAGCGGACGTTCAATCCGTTGACTTGGCTTTGTACGTAAACTTTTGAAGACGCCTCAACTTGTTGTTGGGGTAAGAGCATAGCGAGTGTCATGACCGTCAGTAGTAAGACCGTTCCAATTTTTTTGAGCATGTGGTTTGTCCTCTCCTAGTCGGTTTGTTCGTTGTAAGTTCGTGTTGTCGAGTCTGTGGTGCTGTTCCAGTTGAAACATGTCGTATCGATTACGGAATGTTTCGTCCAGATAACTATATGACGAATCGCATGACCGTGCGTTTACAACTAAAATTCATTTGAGTGTCAGCTAAGTTACGATTACATTACAAAACCGTCATCCTTTAATCCCGGATGACGGTTTAAATAAAATTCTTTAGATTTCGTCATATTAATTACCAATTAAAGGAATTAATATATCTACTTTGTTACGAAAACCATGTTTTCTTACGTCAAATGTTACAAACGAGCACTTTCGATTCGGCCCATCGTCACAAAACCATCTCGTGCCGTATGCCAAAAGCACTAAAAAAAACGTCCGTCCCGTATGAGTACGGAACGGACGTTGTAACAGTTTAAACGTGTGATTCGACGAGGTTGGCGATGCGAACAGTATCGCGTGCGATGACCAATTCTTCGTTCGTCGGGATGATGATGACTTTGACCGGTGAGTGCGGGTAGTTGATGAACAACTCTTTGCCGCGTGCTCCGTTGTTGAGTGATGGATCCCAGTAGACGCCCATGAACTCAAGGCCACGAAGGATGCGCTCACGGATGACGTCAGAGTTTTCTCCGACACCAGCTGTGAAGATGATCGCATCGACACCGTTCATCTCTGCCGCATATTGACCGATATAGCCGTGGATGCGGTTCGAGAAGATTTTGAGCGAGACTTCGGCACGGTGGTTGCCTTCAGCCGCTGCTTGCTCGATGTCACGCAAGTCACTCGAGATACCCGAGAGACCGTAGACACCTGACTCTTTGTTCATGACGTTCAATACGTCTTCAGCCGACTTGCCAGTCTTCTGCATCAAGAACGGGATGAGGGCCGGGTCAAGTGATCCCGAGCGCGTTCCCATCGTGATTCCTTCGAGTGGCGTGAAGCCCATCGTCGTGTCGATCGAACGACCGCCGGCAACCGCTGCGATTGATGCACCGCTACCGAGGTGGCATGAGATTAAACGAAGGTCTTCAAGCGGACGACCGAGAAGCTCTGCCGCACGTTGCGTGACGTACTTGTGGCTCGTTCCGTGGAAACCGTACTTCCGGACGCCGTGCTCCGTGTAGTACTCGTACGGAAGGCTGTACAAGAAGTTCTCTTCCGGCATCGACTGGTGGAACGCCGTGTCGAAGACCGCGACTTGCGGTACGTTCGGTAAAATCGATTGGAACGCACGAATCCCCGTCAAGTTTGGCGGGATGTGGAGCGGTCCGAGTTCGACGAACGATTCGATGTTCTTCATGACTTCATCGTCGATAACGACCGAATCCGCGTACAACTCTTTTCCGTGAAGGACACGGTGACCGACGCCTGCGATTTCGTCGAACGACTGAATGATATCAAGGTCAATCAATTTTTCGAGCGAGAGCTCGACCGCTTCTTTATGTGAATGAAGCGGTGTGACGATATGGAACTTTTGTCCTTCGCCATATTTAATCGTGAAGATCGCATCTTCTTTTCCGACACGCTCGACGAGCCCGACGGCGAGCATCTTCTCAGATGGCATTTCGAGAAGTTGGAACTTTAATGACGAACTACCTGCGTTGACTGCCATAATTTTTGTCATGTCATACACCTCTTACCTTTCGATTTAAACACGAGTCTTTATCTGTTCTCTTAAAAACCGATAACTGTATCATAATGAAGATACTTGATATGGCATATGTTTTTCAAGTCTTTTGCCCAATAAAAATTATGTTGTTTTAAACCAATCGTCAATCTGTTTCACAATATTGGCAACAGCACGCACATCCGTGAACGATGGCAACTCGACGAGGAGTGCTTGTTTCGGGCGTTTGACGCCTTCCCCAAGCTTTTGTAACATCAATAGGCTTTTCGCATATCGCTCGTCTTTGAACATCGTCGTCGGTAATTGAAGAACACCTTTGACGACAGCCTCACGGTCCATCCACTGTTTTAATTTCCCTTCGTCATCCTGTTCAAACAAATTGTTCGGGATGACAAAAATCCCGTGACCGCCTGGTTTCAAGTGACGCATCGCCTGCTCGATCAACAAGAAGTGCGAGTAAGAATGGCCTTCATCCCGTTTCAAGGCGTAGCCAGACGCCATGTCATCGTTCGGATAATAGCCGATCGGCAAATCGACGAGTGCCAAGTCGCTCGGCTCGACGAACAGCGGTGCGAGTGCGTCTTGATGGAAGTACGATACCGGCTTCCCGAGCAGGTTGCTGATTGCGTAAGACAGACGCAGCATCGTCTCATCGACTTCGACCGCCTGTGCGGTGGCATCTTTCAATTGTGTCAACACGGCGTGGACGAGTGTCCCCGTCCCGCTACCGAGCTCGAGCACGTTCGCCCCGTCCTTGACGAGTTTCGTCGCCAAGTACCCGATGAACAGGCTGACGGCGTCCGGCGTCGGTTGATGGTTCGGCGGGAGTGTCGTCGTCTCCTCGAGGACGAGCAGACTGACGGCTTTGCGGACATCATCCGTTTTCTCCTGTTCGACATTGACTCGCTCAAACACTTCAATCAATGCCTCGAGCGGCAATAAGTCAAGGTCTGTCGTCAGCTTCTTCGCTTCTTTCTTCCAATCCCGATACAGTTGTTCAAATCGTTCCATCTTCGATCATCCTTTCCATACAAAACCGGCCCTCTTGTGGAGAGCCGGTCGGTTCACTTCTATTAGTGTAAGCGATTCGTGGTCGTTTCGCCAAGCGAATCAGTTCGCAGCGTCAAACGCCTCGAGCGCCGCATCGAAATCAACTTCCTCAGTCATCTCATCCATGTACTGGACGTACTGGACCGTACCGGCCGAGTCGATGACGAATACCGAACGTGCGAGAAGACGGAGTTCTTCCATCAATACGCCGTACGATTTCGCGAACGATTGGTCGCGGTGATCCGATAACATGACGACATTATCAAGCCCTGACGCCGCACACCAGCGACGCTGTGCGAACGGTAAGTCGTTTGACACCGTCAAGACGGTACCGCCGAGCGATGACGCCTTCTCGTTGAATGCGCGTGTTTGCGTGTCACAGACACCTGTGTCGATCGATGGAACGACACTAATCAATTTCTTGCCTGGGTATGACGCGAGCGTCACCTCTTCAAGTGCCGTCGTGAGCGCTGTAAAGTCCGGTGCAGTATCTCCGACTTTGACCGGGTTCCCTTGCAGTGTAACGGTATTGCCTTTAAATGTTGGCATCGTTTCATCCCCTTTTGCATGATTTATACTTCTTCATCATAGCGATGGCGCCGTCTCGATGACAAGCATCCTGCCTCAGACGGCCTGATTGTGATTTTCCCTATATCGAGCGTCTAAAACGCTGTATAATGAAAGAGACTCAATTGACAAAGGGGATGACTAGGATGAGAAACAACGTTTTTTTGTACCATCGTAACGTCAACGACTTTACAAAAGAAGTAAAGAAATTAATCGAAATCGGTGAGAAATACGGCTTCAACGTCGTCAATCGTCCTGAAGACGCCAACATCATCGTCGCCATCGGGGGAGATGGCGCGTTCTTGCAGGCCGTCCGCTATACAGGATTCCGTCAAGATGCTATCTACGTCGGGTTTGGCCGCGGCTTGAACGAGTTTTATTGCGACTTCGATATACATAAACTCGACGAAGTCGATCGCTTGTTCTCGGACAACAGCGCCCGTATCGAAGCCGGTCTCGAAGTGCGGAAATACCCGCTCTTGTCGGCATCCATCAATGAATCGACTCCGATGCTTTGTTTGAACGAAGCCTCAATCAAATCGAGTATCATCAAATCGCTCGCCATCGAAGTGTACATCGATGATCTCCATTTCGAGACGTTCCGCGGTGACGGCATGGTCGTCTCGACACCGACCGGCTCGACAGCGTACAACAAATCACTCGACGGCGCCATCGTCGACCCGCTCATCCCATGTATGCAAGTGAGCGAGATCGCCTCGGTGAACAATAATCGTTACCGCACGCTCGGCTCGTCGTTCATCGTGCACGACTCACGCAAACTCTCGCTCCGCATCGTTGAGGACGGGAACGACTATCCGATTATCGGCATGGACAACGAGGCGCTCAGCTTGAAGTATACAGACCGCATCGATATCGAACTGTCTGACCAGGTCATCAAGACGGTCAAACTGAAAAACAACTCGTTCTGGCACAAAGTCCAACGCTCATTTTTCTAAACGACAAAAGGCTAGCCGTCCTCGTGGATGGCTAGCCTTTTTTTATTACGTGTTGACGACGTCGGCCTCGTATACCGGAGCCCCGTCGACGACCGTCATGACGAGTCGGTTGTCGAGGATGTCGCGTCCACGCAAGTCGAAGAAGTCCTCTTCCCACACTGTGAACGTCGCGTTATAGCTCTGAATCAACAAGCCGTCGCGTCCGTGTGTGCCTGTGGCGACACGCGGTGCATACGTGAAGCTGCGGAGCGCCTCATACATCGATAGGCGTTCCGGCGGGTTGAGCGCCCCTGACTCCTCAAATGACTGACGGGTGACCGCCGCATACAAACCTTTCCGTACATCGACGGTAGAAATCGGGGCGTCACTGCCTCCAAGGACGAGCGCTCCCGTATCAAGCATCGATTTGAAGCGGTAGGCGTCATCGACGCGGTCGTTGCCGAGCCGGTCGAACAACAAGTTCATGTCGTCCGACAAGAAAATCGGTTGGGCATCAATCAACACCGGCAACGCTTGAATCCGTTTCAAGAGCGCGTCGTTCAAGAGTGAGGCGTGAATGATCCGGTCTCGCGTCCCGCGCTTGGCCGGATATTTCTCAAGCAGCGTGATGAACTGTTCGGCGGCGGCGTCCCCAATCACGTGGGCCGCCACGTTCATCCCGTAGGACCGCGCCTTTTTGACAAGCGCCTCGAGATGATCCGGACGATGGACCTCGATTCCCCGCTGTGCCGGATCATCCGTGTACGGTTCCGACAAGAGTGCCGTCCGTCCCCCGAACGATCCGTCGACGAACAATTTCATCGCCCCGAAATCAAAACGCGGGCGCTTGGCGAGCGCATCGTGACGAATCAACGTATCGACGACTTGTTCATGGACGAGCAGATGCGCGTGGAACGGGAGGTCCGCCAACACGTCTTCATACGCTTGAATCGTCTCGAGCGGGTCACCGTGATAGAACAAGTCTTCCGTATGGGCATTGACGATGCCGTGGGCGAACAGAGAGTCGATGGCCCGGTGGAGCGAGGCGACATTTTTCTCGCGATTCCCGCCCAGCTCTTTGTGGAGCAGGTCGAGCGCCGCATCGTACAGTACCCCGTTCAACTTGCCGTCCGCATCGCGTCCGAGCTTCCCGCCTTCGATGACGGTATGATGAATCAAGCCGAGCCGTTCCAACCCTTTCGAGTTGACGATGGCAACGTGGCGACAGACCCGTTTCAAGACGACGGGGCGGTCCGGAATGACGGCATCAATCATCTCACGCGTCGGCATTTCGCCAAGCAGACGGTCATTGAACCCTTCCGCGACGATCCAATCGTCGTTTCCACCCTTTTGCTTCATCGATTCGAGCAGAGCTTGCAAGTCCGTCGTCTCGGTCGCATCGATCCGGTCGAGCGCTTCCCCGTACCCGATCAAGTGGATGTGTGAGTCGGTGAACGCCGGATAGACGCTCTTCCCTTCAAGATTCACAATTTGCTTGATTCTTCCGGCGTATGTACGACGAAGGTGGCCTTCTTCCCCCATCTTCAAGATCCGGCCGTGCTCCACGTACATGGCACGAGCTTGTTCATGCTCTTTGTTCATCGTATAAATCTTTCCGTTAACCCATAGCGTTCCCATCACAAAATTCCTCCTCGATTCAAAAAAGATTGACGTACACGTTAATTCCCGTTTACGTCAATCTTCATGCATCATTATTTTCGTAATAGCTCTTGCTGTTCCAATCCTTTTTCGACGCGTTGGCGAATCTCACGGGCCGCTCCTTCATCGAAACGTCCGAGGACACGTTCGCCAATCTCGACGGCCGTCCCATACTCACCGTGTAAAAACTTGTTCTCGGCGAGCGTCAAGGCGATATGCACCTCGTTGTCGCGACGGCGATAGCGGTTCGCATACTGCAGAAGCTGTTCGGCGTACGTGACTTGGCGCAAGAGCGCTTTGACCCGGTCCCGGAAGTTGTCCATCGTCTCTTCGACGTCGTGGCTGAGGCCGACGATATACGTCATATTAAACGGTGCTTTCTCGAACTGTTCATCCAACGATTGCACGCCTTTTTGCAACTGGCGCATATCGCTCGTCAAATCAGTCGGAACGACCGGCATGGCGCTCTTCGCGAGCAAACGGCGATGGGCAGACAGTTCGCGCTTCCATGACTCGAGTTTGTTGCGGACTTCGAGTTCTTCTTTGCGAAGGGAGTTCGTGTTCTCGATGAACCGTTCATGCATCGCACTGAACTGATCGAGCGAACGTTTCGCTTCTTGTACTTTTGATTTAATCATGCTGAACGGAATCATCTGGGCGACGAGCGCCTGTTCGATGTCGAGTACGTTCGCTGTGAGCGTCGCACGCTCCCGTTCGAGCTGTTCAAACTCTTCGCCGACACGGGCATTAATCTCGTAATTGCTGACGAGGCGGGTCATCTCTTGATGGAGACGAGCCATGACTTCACTCGTCTGGCGGTCACGTTCTTTCACGGTCGCGAATTCTTTTTTCACGTATTGGCGTGCATCGACTTCGGTCCGGAACGCTTCGAACAGCTGATCGATGTCCGAGCTGAGCTGTTGCATGTCCATCTCGAAATGATCGAAGTCGAGTTGTTCAATCCGGTCCATGAGCGCGGCCCGGCGATCTTCCGCTTGCTCGATCTCTTCCATTAAACCGAGCGGCTCAAGCGCGTAGCCGTCCATTTGCATCTCTTTATGACCCGAGCGCAACTGGTTGAGCTGTTGTTTCAAATCGATTTGCACCGTGCGCACGAACTGCGGGATGACGCCGACGAGTTCACGAATCTTCGTCACTTTCTCAGACAAGACTTGGCCGGCGATATACGCCTCCGACACTTGTCCTTCCTGCTTCAACGTGATCATCTCGGTCCGCTTCGCTTCCGCTGCCGCGATTTCAGACTCGACGAGCTCGTATGTCGGGCCAAACGCACTGTTTTGGGCGACGAGCGTCTTCCGGAATTGATACAACTCTTTCTCGTCTTTTTTGACGATATCGAGAAGCGACGAATGGTGTTGATTGAACTCATCCATCTCATCGAGCATGGCGTGTACCATCGACTCGAGCTCTTCAATCAACTGTTCCGTCGCGTTCAAATCGGATTTCACTTTAAGGAAGCGATATTTGTCCAAATCTTCTTCGGCATGATAGAGCGCCTCATCGATTTGTCCCGTATGTACGCTGACGAGTTCGTCCCACGACTGATGCCATCGTTCGAACTTCTCTTTCGTCTCGCCTTCCATCGGCCATTGTTTGAACTTCTGCAGTTCAGCCGGCACACTGGCGCTTAGCACACTTTGTTTGCGCATGTCTAAATCATCAATTTTCTGGTAAAAATTCCTTCGTACGAGCATGCTTCCCAGCATGGCCCCTAATGCGATGACAATGATTCCAATTAAAATTCCGTAGATTCCGTAATCCATCTCTGTCACAACCTCCAAGCCGCTTTCATGGACTTATGTATCTAAATGAATAAATGAAGTATTTTATGAGTATAGATAATACTAATCATATTATAGAACCAATGATTTGCATAGGTTTTCCAACGGTTTAGGGAGAGAATGTTATTTTTCACGCGAATCTTTTGAGAAGACAAACCGAAAAAATGCGTGTACCATAATGCTAATTCATCATGCATTCATTCATAGGAGGGAATCAAATGTTTCAAACAACGACTTACACTGGCGACTTGGCCGCCGGGTACGACATGCTCAATAAACAGTTGGCAGCACTTCTAGAAGGCGAGACGAACCGTGTCGCCAATCTATCGAACGCGAGCGCATTGCTCAACCAGTTCCTCGACCGCATCAACTGGGTCGGATTCTATTTAACAGAGGGAGAAGATGCCCTCATCCTCGGACCGTTCCAAGGCCTTCCGGCTTGTGTCCATATCGCGTTCGGTAAAGGAGTTTGCGGCACGGCGGCCTCGACGCAAGAGACGCAACTCATCGCAGACGTCCATCAATTCCCGGGCCATATCGCTTGTGACGCGGCTTCTAACTCAGAAATCGTCGTCCCGCTCGTTCGCGACGGCAAGACGATCGGTGTCCTCGATATCGACAGCCCCGAGTTCGACCGCTTCTCAGATGTCGATCGCCAAGGGCTCGAGCAATTTTGCCAGACATTACTTCGCTTCATCTGATTGACAAGCGAATCGTTTCGTCGTATACTGATTTTTGTGCATGAAATGACGATAGCAGTCATTGACAGACGTATCCACCTTTCGGGCCTCGACTGAGTCGGAGGAGCATCTCGTAGCTTCGCTATCAAGTGAAGGTGCTTGAACCTAGAAAGGGGCGTCACCCGTCTTTGACACCGTTGTTCTTTTGTGCAAAATACATGAACAACAAGGAGGAGTCCAAACATGGCTCGTTACACAGGTCCAGCTTGGAAACTCTCGCGTCGCTTAGGCATCTCGCTTAGCGAAACGGGTAAAGAATTAGCAAAACGTCCTTACGCACCAGGTCAACACGGAAATGGTCGTCGTAAAATCTCTGAATACGGTCTTCAGCTTCAAGCGAAGCAAGCACTCCGTCACATGTACGGAATCAACGAGAAGCAATTCCGTCGCATCTTCAACGATGCTGGGAAAATGCAAGGTATCCACGGTGAGAACTTCATGTTCTTGCTCGAGTCACGCCTTGACAACCTCGTTTACCGTATGGGTCTCGCTCGCACACGTCGCGGAGCGCGCCAACTCGTCAACCACGGTCACATCCAAGTTGACGGTTCACGTGTAGACATCGCGTCTTACCGTGTAAAACCAGGTCAAGTCATTTCAGTTCGCGAGAAGTCTAAAAACTTCAAAGCGATCGCTGAAGCTCTCGAAGTAGCACCAGCTACAAAAGACTACGTCACATTCGATGCTGAGAAGCTCGAAGGTACATTCGTACGTCTTCCTGAGCGCGCTGAATTGAACGACCAAATCAAAGAGCAACTCATCGTTGAGTACTACTCACGTTAATGCTTTTATCCCCTTCCCTGCCTCGGCAGGAAAGGGGATTTTTTTATTTCTTTAAAATCTGTTCACGAATCCGGCCCATCTGGGTATCGAGCGCATCCGCCATCTTCGCCGCTTCAATCAACTCGAGTTTCGACGCCTCCGGGACGACGTGCTGGTATTTATAATGAAGTTTATGCTCCGTCGCCGCCCAAAAGTCCATGGCGAGCGTGCGAATTTGAATCTCGGCTGGCACCCAGATGACGCGTTCCGCCAAATACACTTTCGTTCGGACGATGAGATGCAGGCTCCGATAGCCGCTCGGTTTCGGATGTTGGATGTAATCCTTAATCTCATCAATTTCTAAATCGTCCCGTTTTTTCAAATGATCGAGGATGGCGTAGATGTCATCACGAAAACTCGTGACGATTCGCACTCCGGCGACGTCAGATATATTGTCCCACAGCGCTTCCACTTCGAGGGGAAGCCCTTTTTGATTCATCTTCCGAATGATGGACGGCAACGTCTTCATCCTCGTCTTCACGTGTTCAATCGGCGAATAGCCGAGCCGCGTCTGCCAATCGAGGTCGATGATGCCGAGATCGCTCTCGAGTTCAGTGATCGCCATCTCGTAGTACCGGAATCGCTCCCGCCATTGATGGAACTGCTCGCCAAAAAATTCTTCAATGTCCATAACAAAGCCTCCTTGTCGTCTATACTTGCTATCGTAGCAGACCGAATCGATGTTGAGTCAGAAAAAAACGTCCATGTTCGCAACATTGGCGGACATGGACGCATGCATCAGACGTGACGGATCACGAAGTATTTTTTCTTACCGCGACGGATGATGGTGAACTCACCGAGCGTATCGGCGCGTGTCACCGTCTTATCGAGCGACTGCTCCCGCTCCCCGTTCAAGTAAATCGCCCCGTTTTGAACGTCTTCACGGGCTTGACGTTTCGATGGTGCAATCTTCGCTTCGACGAGAAGGTCGACAAGGTTGCGCTCGCCTTCGAGCTCGAACTGTGGCATGCCTTTGAATGCGGCATCCATGTCTTCTGGTTTGAGCGTTTTTAAGTCGCCACTAAAGAAGGCAGTCGTGATGCGTTGCGCTTGATCAAGACCCGCTTCTCCGTGGACGAGTTTTGTCATCTCTTCAGCGAGACGACGTTGGGCGACACGCTTCTCCGGTGCAGCGACCACTTCTGCTTCGAGCGCCAAGATGTCTTCGTGCGACATGAACGTGAAGTATTTGATGAACTTGATGACGTCAGCGTCGTCGACGTTAATCCAGAACTGGTAAAACTCGTAAGGCGTCGTCTTATCGGCGTCGAGCCAGACTGCACCACCGGCCGTCTTCCCGAATTTTTGACCGTCCGACTTCGTCACGAGCGGCACCGTCAACCCGAACGCCTTCTCTGAGTGACCGAAGCGGCGGATGAGTTCGAGTCCAGCCGTGATGTTGCCCCACTGGTCGCTGCCCCCGACTTGAAGGCGGCAGTTCTCGTTTTCGTACAACTTCAAGAAGTCGAACGATTGCAACAACATGTATGAGAATTCCGTGTACGAGATTCCGTTCTCCAAACGTGAGTCGACCGAGTCTTTGGCGAGCATGTAGCTGATCGGGAAGTGTTTCCCGATATCACGTAAGAAATCGATAATCGATAACTCTTCCGTCCATTCGTAGTTGTTGCGGATAGAGATTGGATTCTCACCTTCGAGCGGGAGGAAACGGCTCAATTGGTCTTTGATTCGATCCGAGAACTGTTTGACCGTGTCGAGCGTGTTGAGCGAACGCTCGTCCGAACGACCTGATGGGTCACCGATCATCCCAGTCGCGCCACCGACGAGGGCGATGACGTGGTGTCCCGCCTCTTGGAAACGTTTGAGTGTTAAAATCGGGAGCAAGTGCCCGATATGGAGCGAGTCCGCCGTCGGGTCGAACCCGGTGTAAAGCGTCGTCGGATTGTTCAACTGTTCTTTCAATCCTGCTTCGTCCGTCATTTGGTTGACGAGACCTCGAAATTCTAAATCCTTCAATAATTCCATCTGTTCCACTCCTTCGATTGACATAAAAAAACGTCCCTTCTCATATGAGAAGGGACGGAGATTCCGCGGTACCACCCTAATTGCCACAGCTGTGGCCACTTGTAGCGAGAGATAACGGTCTCGACCCGGCCGAACGGCATGCTCCAAAAGTGTAATTCATCGATTGACATTGGCTAGTTCACAGCACCCACTAGCTTTCTGGACAAGCGGTCAGTCGACTACTTCGCTTTCTTCATAGCATCTTTGTTTATGGACTATGCTTTACATTTTATAAGTTCCATTTCCAAATTGTCAACTGGAAGATGGAAACTTGTATCCGACAGTTGATTGGGAGGAAGGTCGGCAACGACTTGTGCTATAATCGTATATATTACTGTGCAAAATAGTTTTACACCATATTAAGGAGGCTGTCATGCTGCAAAAGATTCGAGACACATGGAACCAACCAAAGTCCTTGAAAGCCCGCCGTTATGCCAATGTATTTTACGATGTATCCTGGAACGTTCTGCTCCTAACGATTATATCGGTCGTTCTCATTGGATTTTTAGGCGCCGGGATCGGAGCGGGTTATTTCGCTTCACTCGTCAAGGATATGCCGGCACCCGCTTATAAGACGATGACGTCACAAATCAACACGTACTCATCGACTTCTGACATTTATTTTGGAAGCGGTGAACGAATCGGAAACTATACGACGGATGAAGTACGGGTTCCCGTCGCCGTCGACAAAGTTTCTCCGTTCGTCGTCGACGCGTTACTCGCCACAGAGGACGTCGAGTTTTACGAACACGATGGTGTCGTCCCGAAAGCGACGCTCCGTGCCATCTTACAAGAAGCGACCGGATCGGAAGACCGGACCGGAGGCTCTACGCTCACACAACAGCTCATCAAGAACCAAATGCTGACGAACGAAGTGTCGTTCGAACGAAAAGCGAAAGAGATTTTACTCGCCCTTCGCCTCGAGAAAGCAATGAACAAAGATGAGATCTTGAACGCGTACTTGAACGTCGTCTCGTTCGGACGTAACTCGATGGGACGCAACATCTCAGGGATTGAAGCAGCCGCTCGCGGTGTCTTTAACACATCGGCTGAGAAGTTGACGTTGCCACAAGCCGCTTTCCTCGCCGGGATTCCGAAAAACCCGTTCCTTTATACACCGTATTACCAAGGCGGTGTCATTAAAGAGGACGTAGCACCGGCCATCAACCGGATGAAGACGGTACTCAACCGGATGTACGTCGCCGGGAAGATCACGAAAAAAGACTATGACGCTGCATACAACTACGACATCACAAAAGACTTCATGAAGACGCAATCGAAGCCGCGTGACCGCTATCCGTATGTTGTGCAAGAAGCTGAACTACAAGCCCGACAAATCGTCACGAACTACTTGCTTGAACAAGACGGCATCGTCTTGTCAGATTTAAAAACGGAAGAACAAAATACCATCCGGTCAACATATGCCAAACGTGCACACAATATGTTGCGTCAGGGTGGATTCAAGATTCATATGACGCTTGACAAAAAAGTTCATGAGGCGATGCAACAACCGGCTAAAAATGCCAATAACTTTGATAAAGATCAATACATCAAAGAAGAAGATCGGACATTGCCTGAACAGACGGCATCAATCATGATTGAAAACAAAACAGGGCGCATCCTTGGTTTTGTCGGTGGTCGTTATATTAACGGCAAGACAGATGAAGTAAACCGCGCCATGCGCATGGAGCGTCAAATCGGATCGACGGCCAAGCCAATTTTGGTGTATGCCAACGCGATTGAAGCTCGAATGATCACACCTGAGACGGTCATTTTAGACGAAGAGTATTTCTACAAATTTACCGGTCCGGGACAGCCTAAAAAAGAAGTTTTAAATGAGAGCAGAACGCATAACGGTCCGGTGACGGCCCGCGAGGCATTGAAGCGTTCCCTCAACGTCCCTGCCGTTAAGATTTACGAAGAACGGAACCAGAAAACTGCTGATACGCAAAAACTCGTCGATATGGGCATCGAAGTATCGGAAGCGAACCGAAATGCATCATCGATGGCTCTAGGCGTCGGAGAAGTCAGCCCGGTCAACTTGGCCGCATCTTACGCGATGCTCGCAAACTACGGCGAACATGTCGAGCCATACTTCATCGAACGCATCGAATATAACGGTGAGACCATCTTCGAGAAAAAAGCGAAAAAGACACGCATCTATACTGACCGTACGTCTTATCTCGTCATCGACATGTTGCGTGATGTCTATACGTCAGGAACAGCGACGTATGCCAAATCGCTCTTAAATGTCCCTGGCGATTGGATGGGTAAATCTGGTACGACGAACGAACGACGCGATTCGTACTTGGTCGGTTCGAACCCGAACGTCACGCTCGCCGTGTGGTCTGGTTTTGACTCACAATTAGCTGAGATGCAAAACAGCTATGAAGTCGGTCAGTATTATCAACGGACACAACGTATCTGGTCACAGACTGCCAACCGCGTATTCGCCGATAATCCTGAAATCTTCAACGCGGGTGCACGCTTTACCCAGCCTTCTAGTGTTTCTGCCGCTGACTTCAAGGACTCTGGTTCATTCTCTGAGAAGAAAAAAGTTGAAGAGAAGAAGAAAGCCGAAGAAGAGGCGAAGAAGAAAGAAGAAGCCGAAGAGAAGAAACAAGAGGCTGAAGAACAGAAACAGGAAGCTGAAGAAGAGAAACAAGAAGCTGACGCTGCTGCGAAGGAAAAGGCAGCGGCTGACGCAAAAGCGAAAGCAGAAGCCGACGCAAAGAAAAAAGCGGAAGCTGACAAGAAGAAAGCTGAAGAAGAAGCAAAGAAGAAAGCCGAAGCTGAGAAAAAGGCTGAGGAAGACAAGAAGAAAGAAGACGCCGAAGCTGCAGACGGCGCCTAATCCGACAAGAAAGGTCGACACATCGCGTGTCGACCTTTTGTCGTTCAATCTTCCATTGTCGATAAGTCACCCGTCTCGAGGTTCAACTCCCATGCTTTCAAGACACGACGCATGATTTTCCCGCTTCGCGTTTTCGGCAATTTGTCTTTGAACTCGATCTCACGCGGAGCCGCGTGAGCCGCGAGTCCTTCTTTGACGAACTTTTGAATCTCCGCCTTCAACTCGTCCGACGGCTCATAGCCTTTACGGAGCGCGATGAACGCCTTGATGATCTCCCCGCGGACCGGGTCCGGTTTCCCGATGACCCCTGCCTCGGCGACAGCTGGGTGCTCGACGAGACGACTCTCGACTTCGAACGGACCGACCCGCTCCCCTGCCGTCATGATGACGTCATCGACGCGGCCTTGGAACCAGAAGTAACCGTCCTCGTCCATATACGCCGAGTCACCCGAGACGTACCAGTCTCCCCAGAAGTAACTCTCATACTTGGCGTCATTCTTCCAAATTTTCCGCATCATCGACGGCCATGGCGTCTTGAGTGCCAAGTTGCCCATCCGGTGCGGCGGGAGTGGTTGACCGCGGTCGTCTAAGATGGCCGCTTCACAACCCGGGATGGCTTTGCCCATCGACCCCGGTTTGATATCCATCGTCGGATAGTTACAAATCATCATCGCGCCGGTCTCTGTCATCCACCACGTGTCATGAATCCGTAATCCGAACGATTCGTTCCCCCAACGAATGACTTCCGGATTGAGCGGTTCTCCGACCGACAGGATATGGCGGAGTGACGACAAATCATATTTTTCAAACGCCTCTTCTCCGGCACCCATGAGCATCCGGAACGCTGTCGGCGCGCTGTACCAGACCGTGACACCGAACCGTTCGATGACCGAATACCAGAACTCAGGATTGAATCGTCCCCCGACGATTACGTTCGTCGCCCCGTTCAAGAACGGTGCGAAAATCCCATAGCTCGTCCCCGTCACCCAACCTGGATCGGCTGTGCACCAGTAAATGTCATCCGGTTGCAAGTCGAGCACCCATTTGCCGGTCATCAAATGCTGCACCATGGCGTTATGGACATGCAAGACACCTTTCGGTTTCCCGGTCGACCCTGACGTATAATGCAAAATCATGCCGTCTTCGCGGTCGACCCATGTGATGTCGAGATCGGTCGAGGCATCACCCGCCAATTTGCGGTAGTCGATGATTTTCCCTGCCTCTTTTACCTCGTCACCGACGATTAAAATCGTCTCCAAGTGCGGGAGTTGATCGACCGGGATACGCGGTAGGAGCGCCTCGGTCGTGACGATGACTTTCGCTTCCGAGTCGAGCAGACGGTCGTGGACGGCTTGCTCCATGAACGCCTCAAACAACGGACCGACAATCGCCCCGAGCTTGAGTGTACCGAGCAAAATAAAATAAAGTTCTGGACTCCGTGGCATGAAGATGAAGACGCGGTCGCCTTTCTCCACTCCAACCGATTTCAGAACGTTTCCGGCCCGATTGCTTTCTCGTTTCATGTCCTCATACGTGTAGCGCTCTTCTCGTTCCCCATCGAAATAGAGCAACGCCAGCTTCGTGGCGAGTTCACCTTCTGCGTGACGGTCGATTGCTTCGTACGCCATGTTGACGTTCCCCGTCAAATTCCAAGAAAATAATGCTTCTGCTTGTGTCCACTCGAACGACTGACAAGCATCTTCATACGACGCCAATTGATGTTCCCCTGATAACGCTTTCAATTTTTCCATCGCTAAAGATTCGCCTCCCCTGTAATGAATGGTATAACCACTTTCAGTATAGTGTTAATATTATGACAAATCAATGAATTTCCAAAATCTCCAAAAGAGTGTGAAACAAGCTAAATGAAAGCGCTATAATAGAAGGTGGAAAAGGTGGTGACTCCATGGAAAAACAATATCATTCAAAGGTGTGGGAAACCTCACTCGGAGCCGTAATCATCGATGGACCGATCGAGAGCGACGTGTTGGCCACGTATCGGCTCGATGAGGGATTGACCGCATTTCGTGAACCTGAGGACCAACACAAGGCGCTCGTCGAAATCGCTGACTTGAAAGAAGGCCGCATCATCGTGGCCCGCGTCGATGACCTCGTCATCGGTTATGTCACGTATTTATATCCGGACCCATATGAACGTTGGAGTGAAGGGAACGACCCCTATATCCTCGAGCTCGGCGCGATCGAAGTGAGCCCGCGCTTCCGTGGCCAACGGATCGGCAAGCAACTGCTCGAAGTGTCAATGATGGACGCGCATATGGATGACTTCTTGATTTTGACGACCGAATATTATTGGCACTGGGACTTGAAAGGGAGCGGGCTCTCTATCTGGGACTATCGGAAAGTGATGGAAAAGATGATGAACCACGGCGGACTCGTCTTCTTCCCGACCGATGACCCGGAGATTGCCTCGCATCCGGCCAACTGTCTCATGGCACGGATTGGCAAGAACGTCCGGCAAGAAACGATCGACCATTTCGATTCGCTCCGGCTGCGGCGCCGGTTCATGTATGACTAAGGAGGGACCTGGATGTTGATTGAACAAATGATGAACCGTCATGTCGTGACGATTCAACCGACCAACACGATCGCCCATGCGGCCAAGCTCATGCGTGATCATAAAGTGCGCCATCTCATCGTCACCAACCCGGCCCGACAAGTCGTCGGAATCGTCGGCCAGTTCGAGATGAGCGGAGCGACGAGCGTGTTCCATCCGGAGAGCGAGAGCGCCGACTTCAAAAACCCCGTTTCGAGCATCATGCGTCAAGATGTGACGACGGCACATCCGTACGACTTCTTCGAAGATGCGGCCGCTCTGTTTTATGAGTATCGCCTGACCTGCCTGCCGATTGTCGAACAAGGCAAACTCGTCGGCGTCTTGACCGAGACAGACTTATTGCGTTACTTCGTCCAATTGACGGGCGCGCTCGAGCCGAGCTCTCAGATTGAGCTCTTGGTCGAGAACACGACGGGGACGCTCGAGAAAGTGACCCGGCTCCTCGCCAAGACGAACGTCAACATCATCAACGTGTTCGTTCACCCGACGCCCGACCCGTATAAACGCATCATCTCGTTCCGCGTCCAGACGATGAATCCGCTCCGCATCATCGAACGGTTGAAACGCGAAGGTTATGACGTGCTCGGTCCGGAGATGTCCCAATGAGACCGGCCTACATATTCGGGGAGAACGAGAACTCGTACCGCTTCCATGCGGATCATCCGTTCAATCCGGTCCGCCTGGAGCTGACGACGTCCCTGCTCATCGCCTCAGGTAAACTTCAGGCCTCCGAGTGCATCGCCCCGCCCCTCGCCTCGGTCGAGTCGCTCGCGCTCGTCCATGACCTTGATTATATCGAAGCGGTTCAAGCGGCGGCGGCCGGTGAGCTGTCGACATTGAAAGCGAACAAGTTCGGCCTCGGCACTGAAGACACGCCGATTTTCCCAACCATCCATGAAGGGGCGGCCCGGCTCGTCGGGGGCACCGTTCACGCACTCGATTTGGTCGCGAGCGGTAAACTGGAGCGCGCCTTTCACGTCGGGGGCGGCCTCCATCACGGGATGAGGCGGAAAGCGTCCGGATTTTGCGTGTATAACGACGCAGCGGTTGCCATCGCCCACGTCCGTAAAGCGTACGGCAGCCGGGTCCTCTATGTCGATACTGACGCCCACCACGGAGACGGCGTACAATGGCTGTTTTATGACGATGACGATGTGATGACGTTATCCATCCACGAGACCGGCCGCTACCTGTTCCCGGGGACAGGAGCCGTCACAGAGCGCGGCAACGGGAATGGGTACGGCTATAGCTGGAACGTCCCGGTCGATGCGTTCACCCAAGACGAGTCGTTCTTGCGCTGTTACGAGACAGTGTTCCGGGAAGCGTGCGAATGGTTCAAGCCGGATATCATCGTGACGCAGAACGGGGCCGACGCCCATGCCTTTGATCCGTTGACGCACCTTGCCTCGACGATTCGGACGTTCGAACAGATTCCTCAAATCGCCTCTCGACTTGCCGACGAGTATACGGAAGGAAGACTCGTCGCCCTCGGCGGTGGCGGCTATGATTGGTATCGGACCGTACCCCGGGCTTGGGCGCAAGTGTGGGCCGGACTGACGCGCGAGGCGCCGTACAGCGGCGACATTCCGCCCGAATGGATCGAGCAGTGGCAGGACAAAGCGGATTTAGCCTTGCCGACACGCTGGGATGACCATCCGTACACGTTCCAACATATTCCCCGACGCCAACAAATTGAGGAGAAAAATTGGGAAGTGACGAAACGGGCGTTCTGGCCGTTCATTTCGCACGATCGCAAATCACTATATGTCTAAAAAATCCCCTCGTCCGCGGAGTGACTCCGACAGGCGAGGGGATTTTTATTCAGTCTTGACGTACCGAATCGCGACGTTCGATGCGGTGCGGCAAGACAACGTTCTTCTCTTCGACTTCTTCCGCATTCAAGATTTTCGTCAAGAGACGCATGGCAACGGCACCGATGTCATACATCGGTTGGACGACCGTCGTCAATTTCGGACGAATCATCGTAGCGAGACGCGTGTTATCATGGCCGACGACTTCAAAATCGTTCGGGACCGAGAAACCGGCGTCTTGAATCGCGTGAATGACACCGAGTGCCATCTCATCCGTACCGGCGAAAATCGCTTTCGGGCAATCGTCACGTTCGAGCATCTTCTGCATCGCCTCAAGGCCTGATGCGTATGTGTAATTCCCAAGGACGACGTCACTCTCACGGAACGGGAGTCCGGCGTCGTCAAGGGCACGGCGGTAGCCAGAGAATTTCTTCTCGCCGTTGATTTGTTGCTCGAGTGGACCTGTGATGAAGCCGACTTGTTTATGACCGTGGCCAATCAACATTTCGGTCGCGTCGTATGCCGCTTGCTCATAATCGATGTTGACCGCAGGGAGGTCATACCCTTGGTTGAGTGTCGCCGCGAGGACGATTGGGACGGGTGACTTTTTAAACTCGTTGACGAGGTCTTCATGTAGACGACCGCCCATGAAAATGATGCCGTCGACTTGTTTCCCGAGCAATGTGTTCAACAAATGGATCTCTTTGTCACGGTTCGAGTCCGAGTTCCCGAGGATGATGTTGTACTTGTACATCGTCGCGACGTCCTCGATTCCGCGGGCAAGGTCTGCGAAGAAGATGTTCGAGATATCTGGGACGATGACGCCGACCGTCGTCGTCTTCTTACTGGCCAGTCCACGTGCGACAGCGTTCGGACGATAGCCGAGACGGTCAATCGCATCCTGGACTTTCTTGCGGGTCGTCGGTTTGACGTTCGGGTTTCCGTTGACGACGCGTGAGACGGTTGCCATCGACACCCCGGCTTCTCGTGCGACATCATAGATGGTTACATTGTTACTATTCATTAAAACTCCTCCTACAAGCAATGATTTTCAAACGATTTTCAAAAAACGTGTCAAAAAAGGAAGACAGGTATCTGTCATCATTTTACCCTGTCTTCACGCTATATAAAACGTTTCCAATTGGAAAGCTTACTTTTTCACCAAATCAAGTTGAGGGAACTGGGCCGTTAGCCCGTCCACGAATTGATCGAACTGATCGAAATCGAGTTGTTGCTGGGCATCCGATAAGGCGATGGCCGGGTTCGGGTGTACTTCCACCATGACCCCGTCCGCTCCGACTGCAAGCGCCGCTTTGGCCGCTGGCAGTAACAAGTCGCGTCGTCCTGTCGAGTGCGTCACGTCGACCATGACCGGCAAATGCGTCTCTTGTTTCAAAATCGGGACCGCGGTGATGTCGAGCGTGTTGCGTGTCGCCCGTTCATATGTCCGGATGCCGCGTTCGCACAAGATGACTTGGCTGTTGCCGCTCGCCATGATGTACTCGGCCGCATAGATGAACTCTTCAATCGTAGCCGATAAGCCACGCTTCAAGAGCACCGGTTTATCCGTCTTCCCGACTTCTTTCAGCAAGTCGAAGTTTTGCATGTTGCGCGCACCGACTTGGATGATGTCCACGTATGGAAGTGCCGATTCGACCGCACCAGGCGTCATGATTTCAGAGATGACCCGTAAGTCATGACGATCTGCCGCTTGCTTCAGCAGTTTCAATCCCTCGAAGCCGAGACCTTGGAAGTCGTATGGTGAAGTACGTGGCTTGTACGCCCCGCCCCGCAAGATTTTCACTCCGGACAGCGCCAATTTCTCAGCGACGGCGTTCACTTGCTCAAACGATTCGACCGCACATGGTCCCGCAATCAGTTGCGGACGTCCATTGCCGATTTTGACATCATCGAGCGTGACGATCGTGTCTTCGGCTTGGCGTTTCCGTGAAACGAGTAGCGTCTTGTCACGGTCTTCGCCTTGCAGTTCGGCCGAAGCTTTAAACATCTCTTTGAACAGATGTTGCAAGCGAGCCGTCTCGAACGGACCCGGATTCTCTGCCGCGATGAAGTCGAGCATCTCACGTTCACGTACCGGATCGTATCGCTCCACACCTTGCAGACGTTTTACTTTTCCAATCTCAACAGCGAGTGTGCCACGGCGGCTGAGCAAGTCGAGCATCTCACGATTCAACTCATCCATCTCGCGACGTAATCGATTCAACTGATCTTGTGGACTCATAATTACCCTCTCATTTCTAAGCCGTTCTTTCCAGATTCCTAATTATAACGAACTTTAATCGCTTTGTCATAGGGAAATGGGCTGACGACACAAAATCAACAAAAAAAAGCGCCCGGCTAGTCCCGGACGCGTCATCACTTATTTGTTGCCGTTTTTAAGGTCTTGCTTCAAGTTGTTCAATTCTTGTTTCGACTCATCGTCGAGCAAGTCTTTCACAGGTGCCTCGAAGTCTGACTCATAGTCTTCCGATTGGTCACGGCTGCTCGTTGTTTTTTGTTTGTTTGCAGCCGATTTCGTCGCGTTCGATTTGTTCGCGTTCGGCTTATTGTCTGATTGTTTCGGTTTGTCTGTCGACGCTTCTGACTTCGACGACTCGTTTGACTCATTTGAGGCTTTCGCTTCATTCGAATCTTTTGCTTCGTTCGACTGCTCTTCTGAAGCCTTATCGAGTTGCTCTTTCACTTCGGCTTCCGCCTCCGCTACGAGTTGATCAGCTTTCTCCATCGCTTCTTCGATTGACAATTCGTCTTCATCGACTTGTTGTTTCAATTCAGCCGCTTCACGGGCCTTGTCTTTGACGAGGTTTAAGACCGGAGCCGCTTTATCGCTCGCTACTTTAATCCATTCGCCGACGACCGGTTCTGCTTTTTCACGAACTTCTTTCGACTTGACGGTCAATCGCTCACGCGACGTCGCCGTTTTCTCGTCGAGGTATGTCCGTACTTCACGTCCGCTCTTCGGTGATGTGAGGAGTGCTACTGCTGCACCAATCACGCCGCCGAGGACGACACCTGCTAAAAACCCACCGCTTGATTGCTGTTCATTCGTATATGTCTTGTTCTTGTCGTATGTCATCGTTACTTCCTCCTTGTGATAGTTATGATTTGATTGTATCGTCTGTCGCAATCAACCCTGGTGAAACCGTAGTCGGTTCTTGTTTACGGTCCCGACGGCCGCGACGACGTGATGGTCGTTCGTCTGAAGACGTTTCTGTTTTGTTTTTCTTAAATAATTCTACAGCGACCGATCCCCAACGTACCGCTTGGGCAATCTGCTCTTTATTCTCGTCTGCTGCTACGTGAACAGAAGAAGAAACCGTCCGTACCGACTCTGTCACTTCGTTGAGTGACGTGCCGAGCTCATCAAGGGCGTGTGCCACCGGTGCGAGCAATTCTGTTTTCTCCTCGACGTTATCCACGAGACGGTTCGTCTTATGTAAGAGCGCCGTCACTTCCATTGTGATTCCGTCTAATTGACGTTCTAAGTTTTCAGTTGTGTTGGCGACGCTGCCGAGTGTCCGATTGACGTTCGACAAGACACGTGCCAAGAAAAATACGAGTACGACAAATGCGAGTGCTGCGACGAGCCCTGCAATGCCTCCTAATGTGATTTCCATGCATCCATTCCTCCTATTCGATAATGTGGTGGTTTCATTATAGCACCATTATGACTCAAAAGATTTGTCACAACCGTTTTCGCCATCCGGTCTGATTATTCCTTTACCCGTTTTTATGTTTTCGATTACACTAAAATAGAAATAAATTTAAAAAAGTTAAAAGGGGTGTTCGTATGAGAGATCCAAGAATCACGCAACTCGCTGATGGATTAATCAATTATTCAGTCGAATTGAAACCGGGGGAACGCGTTCTCATTGAAAATTTCGGCGTCGAGGAATCGCTTGTCGAAGCGCTCGTCGAAAAGGCGTATGAGGCTGGGGGGCATCCGTTCGTCTTATTGAAAGAGAGCCGCATCTTGCGCAAACTTTATACGGGAGCGAGCCGGGAACAGCTCGAACTCATGGCCGACATCGAACGCAAACAGATGCAAGCGATGGACGCTTACATCGGCCTTCGTGCCGGTGACAACATCAACGAACTGTCAGACGTGCCGGCCGAGCAACAAAAACTCGTCGGGGCCACTATCGGTAAAATGCATACCGAGGACCGCGTCAAAGGAACGAGATGGGTCGTGCTCCGTTATCCATCGCCGTCGATGGCACAACTCGCTGGCAAATCGACTGAGGCGTTCGAAGACTTCTACTTCAACGTCTGCACACTCGACTACGGTAAGATGGACCGGGCCATGGACGCGCTCGTCAGCCTCATGAATGAGACCGACCGTGTCACAATCAAAGGACCAGGGACGGACCTCACGTTCTCAATTAAAGACATTCCGGCCATCAAGTGTTCTGGCCAAATGAACATTCCGGACGGTGAAGTGTTCACAGCGCCGGTCAAAGATTCGATCAACGGTGTCATCACGTACAACACGCCGTCACCGTATCACGGCTTCACGTTCGAGAACGTGTCGTTGACGTTCAAAGATGGAAAGATTGTCGATGCGACAGCGAACGACACAGACCGAATCAATGAAGTGTTCAATACGGACGAAGGGGCACGTTTCGTCGGCGAGTTCGCCATCGGCGTCAACCCGTACATCCAACATCCGATGAAGGATATCTTGTTCGATGAGAAAATCGACGGCAGTTTCCACTTTACACCGGGTCAGGCGTATGACGACGCCTATAACGGCAACAACTCGTCAATCCATTGGGACCTCGTCAATATCCAACGCCCTGATTACGGCGGCGGCGAGATTTGGTTCGATGATGTCTTGATTCGTAAGGACGGGCGTTTCGTCATCGACTCGCTCTTGCCACTCAACCCAGAGAACTTGAAATAACAAAAACAAGCGTGCCGATGACGGCACGCTTGTTTTTTCGTTACAGCTTCGTCTTTTTACCGAGCGCAGCCGACATCATCCAAATCTCTTTTTCGAGTCGTTCGATATGAGACACGAATGTGTCCTCGATGGCTTCGTCCCCGTCTTCGAAGTTCTCCATCGCGTCTTGCATCTCTTGGCGAATCTGTTTGAAGTCACTGATGACATCTTTAATCATCTGCTCGGTATCCGCGTGGCGGTCCCCTTCTTGCAACGTCGAATGTTCGAGATACTCCTTCATCGTCGCATACGGTTCGCCATCGTTCATCAATAGACGTTCCGCCACGTCATCGTACAGTTCGGCGACGAGATTATACAGTTCCTCTAATTTTTCATGATACGTGAAGAAGTGAGGGCCGCTAATGTACCAATGGTAGTTGTGCAGTTTGACGAATAAGAGGCCATAGTTGGCTACCTCTTTGTTCAATGTGTTTAATGCGCCTTGGCTTGCCATCCTTAACATCTCCTTTTCCAAATTCAGTCGCTAGTATTATTACCGTCTTAGCTCGATGTTAAACACAAAAAAAACGAACGGCATCAGCCGTTCGCTCTCGATTCACGCTTCAAGTTGGACGTGTTTCTCATATTCGCGTTGATAAGTCTGGATGTCCCCAGCCCCCATGAACAGGAGGACGGCATTGTCATGTGCCTGGAGCACTTGCGTTCCGCCGCGCTTCAACACGTTCGCGCCTTCGATGCGCGATTGCAGGTCTTCAATCGTAACTGTACCTTCTTGTTCGCGAGCCGAACCGAAGATGTCACACAAGTAAACGGCATCCGCTTCGGCTAATGCCGCAGCGAAATCATCCATGAATGATTTAAGACGCGTGTACGTGTGCGGTTGGAAGATAGCTACAACTTCACGGCCGACGTATTTTTTACGCGCCGCTTCCACTGTCGCACTGATTTCCCGTGGATGGTGGGCATAATCATCCACTAACACTTGGCTTCCGAGCGTCGATTCGCTGAAACGACGTTTCACGCCGTTGAACGTCTCGAGGCGGTCTTTGACCAACTCTTTCGGTAAGTTCTCGTAGTCACATGTCGCGATGACGGCAAGTGCGTTCAAGACGCTATGGTTCCCGTATCCTGGAATCCGGAACGTCCCATAGAAGTCGTCACGCAAATACACGTCAAACGTCGTCCCGTTATCCGTCGAGTTCACGTTCTCGGCGCGGAAGTCGTTATGAGCGCCAAAACCGTAATAGACGATTGGCACGTTCGCTTGAATGTGTTGAAGATTTTCATCATCCCCGCAAGCGATGATGCCTTTCTTCACTTGCTTGGCCATCTCTTGGAATGCGTCGATGACGTCATCGAGTCCTGAGAAGTAATCAGAATGATCAAAGTCGATGTTCGTCATGATGGCATAGTCCGGACGATAGTATAAGAAGTGACGCTTATACTCACAAGCCTCGAAGACGAAGTTTTTCGAGTCTTCGACACCTTCACCCGTACCATCGCCGATTAAGAATGATGTCGGCTCGATGCCACGCATGACGTGGGCCAACAGACCTGTCGTCGATGTTTTCCCGTGAGATCCAGTGATGGCGACACTAGTATAGTGGTCAGCCAACTCGCCTAGAAACTCATAGTACTTGTATATCGTCAATCCGAGTTCGCGTGCCCGAACAACTTCAGGGTGATCGTCTGTGAAGGCGTTACCTTGGACGACGATTTGCCCTTCAGTAATGTTTTCAGGGTCAAACGGAAGGATTTCAATTCCTTTACGGTTCAATGCTTCTTCAGTAAAAAATGCTTTGTCAACGTCCGAACCTCGGACCTCATTATTCATGTCATTTAAAATTTGAGCTAAAGGACTCATGCCCGTTCCTTTAATTCCGACGAAGTGATAACGGTTCATCTGTAAATAGCCCCCCTAATTCATTGCGGTCTGTTTCAAAAATGCGACAAACCTTTGTCATTATAGCAAAACTACCGGAGTCATGCTATTACAGATTATTGTTTTTTTTAGCCAATCGGCGACTCTTGTACATCGCCATCCGGTCTTGCGGCGTCATCATGACGTTGAGCGGAGGGCCATCCGCTTTGTATGACACGCCCATGGCGGGCGTCAATGTTTCTTCATCAGGCACATCGACCGGTTCGTCCGACTGTAATGTTTTCGCAACATCCTCAACAATCGGTGCCACCCTCTCGACCGATGCTTCAGTCGGCAACGATGGTTCGGTCACATCTTGTTTTTCTTCACGAACGGCAATCTTTGACGATTTCAAATCGGTCGACCCCATGAAGACCGATGCAAATCCGCTCTCTACAATCGAGACTTCCCCGAGAAGCGGTTTTGTATCTGATTCATCCGGCTCATCTTCCAAGACGGTCTGACTCTCGTCAATCGGTTGCGATGTTTCCGCGGAAATAATCGACGCTTCGATTGGTGAATCTGTTTGCTCGGCCACCATTTCCTCAAGCGTCTCCGCTACTGGCGCTTCGTCCGCTATGACATCAAAGTCAGACTGTGGTGTCGTCGCTTCGTCCGTGTCCGGCGCCGATTCGTCTACTGACTCCATCACCGATTCATCTACAGAATCAATTACCGGTTCGTTCTCAGGCTCAGACGTTACGCTTGGTGGCACCACCTCTGACATTCCCTCAACTGGGACGGCCACTCGCTTCGCTTGGCGCATCGCTGAATCGTCTCGCGTCTCCGGAGAATGTTCAGTCGGCAGGATGATTTTCGGTTTCGGTCGGGCGTATCCATAAATCGGAGACGGTACATCCGACGGCACAAATTCATCCTTCGGCTCGGGCTTCGGTGCAGGCGCACCTTTCTTCCCTTCTTGGGATAGTTCGCGTCGAATTCGGTCTGCTTGCTGTTTTAATGAACGTTCATATGCATCCATACTTGATTCCTCGCTTTTTCACTCAATCCTATTTAGCAAAAAATCGGTCGAGTTTAGCGACCGATTTCAAATGCTTTACCTACTTCATATTCGTCATCTAATACGAGAATTCCTTTTTCTTGCGGTGCATCAGGCAAGTTCAATTCACGCGCCGAACAGATCATCCCGTGTGAGCTCTCACCACGTAATTTAGACGGGCGAATGATCAAACCTGATGGCATGACCGCACCCGGTTTCGCGACGACGACTTTTTGGCCGGCCGCGACGTTCGGTGCGCCACAGACGATTTGGACCATACCTTGGTCAGTCTCGACCTGACAAATCGACAATTTATCGGCATCCGGGTGTTTCTCAGCTTCTTTGACATAGCCGACGACGAATTTCGGGGTAAAGTCCACGCCCGACAACTCGGCTTCGATATTTTGTTTACGCAAGATGACACCGAGCGTCTCAATCAATTCGGCCGTCAATTCGACCGGTCCATGCCAATCGCTGACATCAAAATAGTTGCTCGCGTTGAACACGTTGTAGCCATTGACTTTCCCTGTCGTCGACTTAACGATGGCGACATCGTCTTTCCGTTCAACAACTTGATGATGGCGATCGCCTTCTCTTAACAGGACCATGAGGACATCGCCGATTCCTTCACGGTTATAAAAAGCATTGATTTGCATACGTAAAAACGCCCCTTCTTTCAAACTAGACACAAATAGTTTAGCAGATTATGCGTCGGTTGGTGGGTTCTTTTTTCCGACAATGAAAATTGGCTCGAGTACGCCAGCCTCATAATGGAAAGAAAGAGCCGTCACCGGAATCCGACCGTTCGTGAAAAAGTCGAACATGAGCTGTTGCATCGCATCATAACCCTGATCGTTACGGATGTCCGCGATAATCATGACGTCTTGGTGCGGCACTCCGACGAGCATATCGCCTTCGATGCGCCGTTCCATAACTCGTAAAAAGTCATCGTTCAAGATACGTGACGCCTCGTAGCCGTCCCGTGCCGCCAGGAAATAGAACGTGTTGCCGGCAACGGTATCTTCTTTTAAATCGGTCGGTAATTTTTTGACGTTATCCCGCGCCAACTCATCAAGGCGTTCGAGCGTCATCCCGCCCAAATGACGCTCTTCGATCAAGCGATAGCCGTTACCCAAATCTAGGGCGTAAAAGACGGCAGTCTCAGCTGTATGCGGCGTCATCGCCAATGTCTCGCCCCGTTTCGTCTCGGTCGAGAACGAAGCAGAACGGATGACAGGATAAAGATTGGCCTCATTACCCGCTAATGTGATGTCATCATCCGCGGTGAGCGCTGTCTTGATGTAGTCTACGACCTCATCGACAGCGATTTCCCCTCGAACTTTTGTTTTCGCTACGAGCGGGGCGAGACGGATGTTGACGCCGAAACGATCGGTCGCCCGTTCGATGCGCAACACCTCATTCTCGCGGTCGTACGAGGTCCGGTATCCGTCAGTGAACTTACTTTCGAGATGACGACGTAATTCATTCCGCTCCATTTAAATCACCCTAACCCATGAAGGAAGGCTTCGACTTGCTCCGGCGTCTTCCGTTCGCGTCCGACATAGCGGTCGACTTCTTGTCCGCCGTTGAAAGCGACGAAGCTTGGAATTCCAAAAATGTCGAGTTCTTGCGCAAGTTCCATCCATTCATCACGATCGACGTAATAAAATGACCAGTCTGAGAACTTCGCTTCAATGTCCGGCATGAATGGGTCGAGGAAACGGCAATCGCCGCACCACGTTGCTGAAAACATGAGGACGCTCTTCCCTTGTTTCGCTGCTGTATATTCGTTCATCGTTGTCAGTTGTTTCATCTTCACCACTCCTGTTCTTTTTTCCTCATTCATGATAGCATAAGTCCGTTGTCACATTCCGCTCTCGTGTTTTATGATAGTCGGGAGTGAAGACTACGTGAAAAAGGTGAAGTCATGACAAAATGGACACGCGAACAGTTGAATCCAGAAATGAAGCATCCACTTGAACAACTCGTCGGCGTCATCGGCATGTTGGCGATTCTGCGCTACGGTTATTTGTTCATCGATACGGACAAATCACGAGGCGAGATTTTCATTTGGCTCGTCGTCGGATTCGCCGTGATTTACATACTTGAACGCGTCGGCAAGCGTCTTGTGCGCAGGCTGCCCATCATTCGAAAACGTTTTTTACTCCCCGTCTATGCCGTCCTGCTCGTACTATTCCTCGCGAGCTTCCGCGTCCCGCGGGAAACGGTCGAAATCGTCCGGAATTTTTTTGGGTGGTGAACGAATGAGAGCGTCCCGCTTATTTGACGGGACGCTCTCTTTCGTATGTTCAATATTCGATTTTCATGTCGTTCGGTCGAATCCGGTTCATCCGGACCAACACTTGATAGACGGCGTAACTGAGCACCGCTGGCCCGACGATTAAAAAGCCGAAGACGACGATGAACGTATACCAACTGAAGCCCATCGTTTCGAGCATGACGATCGGTCCGACGAGTCCACTTGTTCCCATGCCAGCGCCTGCCGCGACGCTCTCGAGTTCAAACAACAGAATCGCAATCGGCGCGAGCACAGCGCCGGCCACGGTCGGCGGCAACAGAATCCATGGGTTTTTGACAATATTGCCGACTTGGAGCATAGATGTACCGATGCCTTGGGCGATGGCGCCTCCGATGCCATTGTCCCGATAGCTCGTGATGGCAAACCCGACCATTTGGGCAGCACACCCGACCGTCGCCGCGCCGGCGGCAATCCCGCTCAAACCGAGCATGAGGGCGATGGCCGCGCTCGAGATCGGAGCCGTGAGCGCGAGCCCCATCAACGTCGCGACGACGACGCCCATGAACAGTGGCTGCTGTTCCGTTCCCCATTCGATCCATGTGCCGAGCTGTGTCATGAACAACCCGACGTACTTACCGATATAGGTCGCACTTAAATAACCGATGCCGATCGTCGTGAACGGCGTGACCAAAATATCGAGTTTCGTCGACTTCGAGACGAGTTTGGCGACTTCGACGGCGAGCAACGTCGCCACATAACTGCCGGCCGGTCCGAACTCATAGCCGAACGCCCCGACGACGAGTGCCGAGAACAAGATGAGCGGTGGTGCCTGGAGCGCATAGGCGATGGCGATTCCGATGGCAGGCCCGGTCAAGCCGATGGCCACGTCACCAATCTCGATGAGCGTCGAACCAAATCCAGACAGGCTCGTCTCGAGCAACTGTCCTCCGGCCGTCTTCATAATCAAGCCGATAATGAGCGTACTGAATAATCCGAGTGCCATATAACTGAGAGCCGTCACGAAATAGAGCGACGGACTGAGCGTAATCCCTTTTTTCTTAAGCATGGAAATTCCTCTTTTCTGTCTTGTCAGTCGTAAAGTTTCTGTCTTCACACTTTTATCAGTATAAGCTTTTCTCGTGAAATTTCAATATGAAAAAAAACGCCACTCCACGAGTGACGTTCTTCGTTCAATTAGCGTGAAGCCCGGAGCGTCTCCATCGTCGATCGATCGAGTCGTTTGACGAGTGCCTTCAGGAGCGCTTTCGCCGCGTCGTAGTCGTCCGTATGCAAAATCGAGGCATGCGTGTGGATATAACGCGCCGCGACACCGATGACGGCCGTCGGCACCCCTTCCCCGCTCATGTGGATGCGACCCGCATCCGTGCCACCTGGCGAGACGAAATACTGGGTCTTAATGTTTTCATCAGATGCCGTATCGAGCAGGAAGTCACGCATCTCAGGAGACATGACCATGACTCGATCGAGGATACGAATGAGTGCCCCTTCCCCGAGCTGTCCGAACTCTGTCTTATTGCCTGATGCATCGTTGGCTGGTGATGCGTCGAGGACAAGCGCGACATCCGGACGAATCATTTCGGCTGCTGTTTGGGCACCACGGAGACCGACTTCTTCTTGTACGGTCGCCCCGGCGAACAAGATGTTCGGGTGATCGGCTTTTGTCGTCTCTTCGAGCAACTCGACGGCGAGCCCGACGCCGTAGCGGTTGTCCCATGCCTTGGCCATAATTTTTTTCGGATGTTTGAGCGGCGTGAACTCGCTCGTCGGCACAGCCGGTAGACCTGGACGTACGCCCCACGATTCGGCCTCTTCTTTCGTGTCGGCCCCGATATCGATAAACATTTGCTTCATGTCCATCGGCTTGTTCATCGCCTCCGGTCCAAGCAAGTGCGGCGGCGTCGATGCGACGACCCCTGGAATCAATCCATCGGCCGTCACGATGTCAAATCGTTGTGCCATGAGCACTTGGCTCCACCATCCGCCGAGCGGTTGTATGTACAGCATCCCGTTTTCTGTGATTCGGGTGACCATGAATGCGACTTCGTCCATATGACCGGCAACCATGATGCGTGGTCCCGCCTCATCGCCGACTCGTTTCCCAAAGATCGAGCCGATGCCATCCGTCATGACTTCATCGACGTGCGGTGTGATTCGGTCACGAACAAACCGGCGGACCTCTGATTCAAACCCGGGCGCGCCCGGAAGCTCTGTCAACGTCTTGAATAAGTCTCTCGTTTTTTGTTCCATTTCCATCCATCCCTTCAACCGTTCTTGTTTCATTATATACAGAACTTTTCGACAGATGCGAATGGTTTTCGTTCCAATGGGGTACAGGTTTTGGTACGATGTACATGATAGCCATAGTTCAAGGGGAGGTAGTCATATGAAGAAAAGATATTGGTTAGTTGGAATCGGGGTTGCCATCGCAGCCGCACTTATGACGAAAAAAGTGTTAGATGAACGAAGCTTATCGGCCGAGGATGCGCTTGAGTACACGAAGCGTGCATTTTCAGCCAAAGGTCACGTCCAAGGGGCATGGATCTCGGCATCACCTGAGATTTACACGTATGACGGACGCGAGTACGATGTCTTCAAAGGCGGCATCTCGGTTCTCGAGAACGACGAAGAGAAGACGTACCAATTCACAGTCGATTCAGAGACTGGCGCTCTACTTGAATATGCATGAGATGAGGTCGGCGAACATTTTCGCCGACTTTTTTTTGTTTAATTCACCCAAAAGAGTGGAAAATTGAATATGGTACTTTTCAAACTCAAAAAGGAGTGATCCCACGTGAAGAAACTGATCGGTGAAGCAAACGAGCTCGTGTCACAAATGGTCGAAGGTATGGTCCACGCCCACCCTGAACTGTACGGTCGTGTGGAAGGATTCAATGTCCTCTGTCGTGCCGACGGGGCCAAGTCCGGGAAAGTCGGACTCGTCTCAGGTGGAGGGAGCGGTCACGAACCAGCGCACGCCGGTTATGTAGGCGATGGGATGCTCGATGCCGCCGTATGCGGTGAAGTGTTCACGTCCCCGACACCGGACATGGTACTCGAAGGCATCAAAGCGGCCGATGGCGGCAACGGCGTATTGCTCGTCGTCAAAAACTACGCAGGTGACGTCATGAACTTCGAACTCGCCGCCGAGCTCGCGGACGCCGAAGGCATTAAAGTCGACCACGTCGTCGTCGCCGATGATGTCGCTATCACGAACAAAGAAGACCGTCGCGGTGTCGCCGGTACCGTGTTCGTCCACAAGATTGCCGGTGCAGCCGCAGCGAGCGGGAAGTCGCTCGATGAAGTGAAAGCGCTTGCAGAGAAAGTTGCGGCCAATGTCCGCTCAATGGGGATGGCCGTCGAACCTTGCTATATGCCAGTGAGCGGTAAACCTGGATTCGATTTGAACGAAGAAGAAATGGAAATTGGAATCGGGATTCACGGAGAACGCGGCGTCGAACGGAAACCGACGACGAACGTCGATGCGATTGTCGATGACTTGCTCGATCATTTGAAAAAAGAAGTCAGCCCCGGCGAAGTCGCCGTCATGGTCAACGGTATGGGCGGAACGCCTCTATCTGAACTGTACGTGACGTATCACTTCGTCGCGAAAAAATTGGAAGATGCCGGCTATTCATTGAAACGGAAATACGTCGGCAACTATATGACGTCACTCGAGATGCACGGCTTCTCGATCACACTCTTGCCGCTCGATGAAGAGTTGACGGGCTATCTCGATGCACCATCGGCGGCACTCGGTTTCAAACTCTAATCTACGAATGAGGTGTTCATGCAATGTTGACGATTGAAGGATTCAAGCAAGCATTACGGCACGCCCAATCAGAGATTGAGGCGAACAAGGATACATTGACCGATCTCGACCGCGCTATCGGCGACGGAGATCACGGCATCAATATGTCACGTGGCTTTGAAGCGGTTGTCGCTGTCCTCGATGATGACTACGCAACTCTCGGCGACTTGAGTAAGAAAGTCGGGATGACGCTCATGTCGAAAGTCGGTGGTGCAGCCGGTCCACTTTACGGTTCCGCCTTCGTCAAGGCAGCGCCTAAGTTTGGTGACGCGACCGAAGCCGATTTCAATCTCGTCAAAGAAGCGCTCGTCGAAGCAGCGACAGCAATCAAGGCGCGCGGGAAATCGGAAGTTGGCCAAAAGACGATGGTCGATGTGTGGGACCCGTTCTTGAGTGACTTGAACGAGTCCGACGACTTTGACGCGAAACTTGATCAACTCGTCGGTGCGACCGAGGATATGGTTGCCACGAAAGGACGGGCGTCTTATTTCGGTGAGAACTCTCGCGGCACCGTCGACCCTGGGGCCCTCTCGAGTTCAATCGTCTTAAAAGCGATTATGAAGGAGGTTGAGTGATATCGTAGAGCTCATCATCGTATCCCATAGCGCCAAAATCGCTGAAGGGATTCAAGACTTGATGAAAGAGATGGCCCCATCCGTTCCGATTCATTTAGCGAGCGGGCTTGAAGACGGCAGCATCGGGACTGATGTGACCCGAATCCTTGAGGCCATCGAAGCCGTCGACAAAGAGGCACTCATCTTATCGGATATCGGTTCGGCCACGATGAACGCCGAACTGGCCGTCGATATGTATGAAGGCGAGAAGACCGTCCAGTTTTATGACGGCCCGATCGTCGAAAGCGCCTTCGTCGCTTCCGTCTCAGCCGGTAACGGCATGGACGTTGCTCAAATCGTCGAACAGTTAAAGATGGCATAAAAAAAGAGCCTCGCGGCTCTTTTTTTAACGTGGGTTATCGTTTTTCTCGTAAATCGGGTTCATGTATTCAGTCGTCGAGTAGAAACGTGGCACGACAACGAACAAGATGACAGCCGGGATTGCGATCAAGAGTAACAAGATCAAGACAGGCAACCAATAGACGATTTGTTGTCCGAGCATGTCGATGTTTGCGTCTGCAAATTCAGTCGCGCCTTCGACTTCTGCAAGGTCAGCTGTTGCGAGGATTTTGTTGTCCGTCGCATCATAGTAATGGAACTCCGTCTTACGTGTGATGAAGATGCCGTCACGGATCGTATCAATTTCAACGACCGCCGCGATGACTTCGTTGCCATTCGAGTGACGGAGCGTCTCTTCTTTTACGATTTCAGCCGTTCCTTCTTTGTAATCATAGTGCGTGGCCTTCAAATCCTCTTCAAGGGCGTCCAAGAACGCCTCATTTGCCGAGGTATTAAGTGGTGCGATTGTTAGAATGAAGATTAGTGCAAGCAGGCTTGCCCATGCTTTTTTCAACATCCCCATGTTCCCCCTTCTCTAATTCCAGTTTAGCGTCATTCCTATTGTACCAAGAAGAAAGAAAAAAGTGTGAAGAAAATGCTATTAAAATAAGAAAAAAGCGTGTCAAATTTTCGGGCGGAACGCGGCCTCCATCCGATAAATCGGTTGTCCCATGGCGCTGAAGCGCTCTTCGTACTCGGTACGGACGTTATCTGCCGGTTCGTTCGCGTGAAGATTAAGTGAAATATCTGTGAAGTACATGCCGTATTGACTCATGCTTTCGAGTGAATATTCGAAGAGTCCGCGGTTATCCGTCTTGAAGTGAATCTCGCCTCCGCGTGGCAACACAGCCTCGTACGTGGCGAGGAATGTCTTATACGTCAAACGACGTTTCGCATGTCGGGTCTTCGGCCATGGATCTGAGAAGTTCAAATAGACGCGGTCGACTTCGCCGGCTTCGAAATAGTCGACGAGTTGCTTGGCATCCACAGTCAAGACGCGGACGTTCGGCATCGGCGTTTCGACGAGCTTTTGCACGATCGACACGGCGACGCTCTCGAACAACTCGATAGCGATGAAGTTGACGTCCGGGAACTGTTGGGCCATCCCTAAAATGAATTGCCCTTTCCCCGACCCGACTTCGATGAAGAGCGGATTGTCGTTCTTAAATTCTGATGTCCAGTTCCCTTTTAACGTTTCGGGATGAGTGATAAAGACGTGTTCTTGAGCTTCCATGTATTCTTTAGCCCAAGGCTTGTGACGTAAACGCATGTTTTTCCAACCTTTCGTTCAAGAAATGTTCAAGTTTCAGCTGACTAGCCGCTTCGCGCGAGCAGTCCCCTTGCGATTATACACGAAATCATTGTTTAATGGACATGAATCATCCTTCACAAGGAGGTTATATCGATGAGCACGTTAGATCAATTTCTTATTTTTTACGCGGCTCCGTTGACGTTCTTCGGCGCCGTCATCGCGACGTTCGTATGGGCGTATTTCATGAAACCTGATGATGTCTGATGCATATGGAAAGGGATGGCTCACACTCGTGATCCATCCCTTTTTTCATTGTGTCCGTTCCTCTGCTTCATCGAGCAATTCCCGGAGCACGGTCAATCCTTCTGCGCGGGCGATGCCGTTCTGTTCCCCATATAAGGTCAGAACCGTCTGGGCAATCGCATACCAGTGCATTCGATAGTGTAACTCGGAGGTGAAACGGATGCCGTAATGGCTGAACCACGTCTCCCAGTCCACCTCGTCGACGTAGCTGTAGACGACCATGGCCAAATCAAAGGCACGGTCGGCGATGATGGCGTCATCCCAGTCGGTCAAATATAACAGACCGGTCTCATCCTCAATCCAATTGTTATGGTTCAAGTCTGAATGGCAGACGACGAGTTCACGTTCGTCATCAATCGGCTGATGGACCGACAACCAACGGATTGCCTCATCAATCGTCACGTCCGCCTCGTCTTGCTCGTAAGCGGCACATTGCCGGAGCAACAGTGAGGACGTGACCGGTGTATGATTCAACTGCTGCAACATGAATAATAGCTCTTTCGAATGATGAATCTTCCCAAGCTGTGCCGCCACATCAGCCCGTTTCATATCGGCTGGCGAGAGCTCACGACCTTCGATGAACTGTTGGGCACTGAGGACGTCACCGTTAAACATCCGTTTCGTCCACAGCAATTTGGGGACGATGCCTTCGGCGGAAAGAATGGCTAAAAACGGGGACGAGTTTCGTTTGACAAAGATTTTTTGTTGGCGCGTCGTCGCTACGTACGCTTCGCCTGTAATCCCGCCTGCGGAAGCCACCGTCCACTCTTCACCGAGCGCACCGATTATATCTGAATACATATTCATCACGCTCAAATCTCATTAAGAATTACAAAGATACAATCACCATATTAACACGCGATAATCGTCATTGACAACGACTCGACTTGAATCTGGCTCGGATTTCGTTCAATCGGGACGAGGCTCGCCGTTTCCCCTTGTACGTAGACGTTCCAGTCCCCCTCCGCTTGGAACGTCACATCGTGGAACGTTCCGTTCAGATAGACGCGGACGCGCTGCCAGGCATCATAAGAATGGCTCGCCGTCAGCTCGTATGCAATCACGCCCGGGGGCGACGGGAGGAACTTGAACTGTTCGATGACTTTTTGCCGGGTATCGTAGCGGAAACACGTGTGACGGCGCCGTAACTTGAGTAGGGTCTTCACAAACTCGACCTCACTTTGCCGCTCGTCACGTAAGTCCCAATCGAAGTGATTGATTCGGTCCGGTGCATTATAGCTGTTCTCAACCCCTTGTTTTGTCCGACCAAACTCTTGGCCGGCGTGAAGGAACGGGACGCCTTGCGACGTGATGACGATGGCTGTGGCGAACCGTTGCATCCGCAACCGCATCGTCTCGTCCATATCTTCACACGACAAGAGCAATTTATCGTACGTCGTATAATTGTCATGTGCTTCGACATAGTTGATCGTATACTGCGGGCTCGGGAAACGCCCGACGGTGACGTTCGGGATTTGGACCGCTCCGGTGATACATTCGCGAAGCTCCCACTCCCGCCACTCATTCCCGGAGACGAACCCGCGCTCCCGGTCATTGAACGTCGACCCTTTCAAGGCGTCCCGCATCATGTCATTGAAATGACCGATTCGGGGCATGAAGGCCGCGTTATGCGACGAGGCTTTCAATGATGGGCTGAGCGGTGTCGCCAAATCCCATCCTTCCCCGTAAATCAAAATCGAGCGATCGATTTTATCGAGTGCGGCCCGTATTTGATTCATCGTCTCGACGTCATGAATGCCCATCAAGTCGAACCGGAAACCGTCGACGTGATACGTCTCGGCAAAGTACGTCACACAATCGACAATCATCCGTCGCATCATATACCGTTCTGAGGCCGTGTCGTTTCCGACGCCGGTCCCGTTCGCGACCGTCCCGTCATGTTCATAACGGAAATAATAGTACGGGACGAGTGCTTCGAGCGACGATTGCTCACGGATGAAGATATGGTTCATGACGACATCGACGACGACGCGCATGTCATGGCGATGCAAGGCATCGACCATTTCGGCATACTCTAGAATGCGTGATAGCGGCTCGTCAGGTTTCGAGGCGTAACTGCCTTCCAACCCGAACCAATGGATCGGATCATAACCCCAGTTGTAAGGCATCCGGGTCGCTTCGTCGACGCTTCCAAAATCATGGACCGGCAATAACTGCAGGTGCGTGACCCCGAGTTCTTTCAAATAATCGAAACCGGCACTGTTCCCCGCCCGGGTTTCAAGCCCGGTCTCGACGATGCTGGCGTACAGCCCTTGCCGTCGACTCGTCGACGCAGGGTGGCTCGTGAAGTCACGGATATGCAGTTCATAGATGACGGCATCTGTCGCTTTGCGGAGAGGCGGGCGTTCTGCCGGCTCCACGTGCTCAGCGACGGCTGTCTCAACATCGATCAATACGCCAAATTCGCCATTTAGGCTGACGGCTTTGGCGTAAGGATCGACGACCTCGTTCGTTTCGACAGGTGTCTTGACGTACAGTCGATAAAAATAGCCTTCGTACAGTCTAGGAACATCGGCATGCCAGACGCCTCGACCGCTCCGAGACATGCGAAACCGTTCAATCTCACGATGCGTTTCGGGATCATGGATGACGAACCAAATCGAAAACGCGACGGGCGACCAGACATATGCCTCAATCGATTGCCCGGAAAATGAAAGGCCGAGCGGTCCGTCATAGGCATAGCGACGTTCAAACTCGTCTGTATGCACAATTTCGCGGGGCACGACGACAATCGTCTTATGTCCAGGGTGAAACACGGTATAGACCGCTTCGAGCGTAACCGGGCGCGTCAATTGGATATCTCGTTCAATCGTGCCCGCCTCTGTCGTCCATTCGTTGAGCACCACATAATCGACCGGTCGACCGTTTTGTTCGATTTGTACCGGTACGGATTCATATTCGGCAATGACCTCGAGTCGAATCGTCTCGAATGAGAGCAAGGAAGCCCGTTCAATCGTCACATGAGACGTCGTTTGCTGATTTGGTGTGTGATGCATACGCGTTCCATCCTCTCCTACCTACTGGTCCAAAAATTGTCGAAACGGCATCTGGGCTGTCGCATCTAGTAGTTTCGCCACATCTCGAATTTGTTGGGCTTTGACGATCGGCGCCCTCGTGTTCACTTGTTTCATCCACGGTTCATAATCCGCGCGTGAGATGAACTGAGTCGACCGAATTTCAGGCACATGATCGAAATAGCCTTGTGGGGCCACCGTCACTTTTTGGATGACCCCGTCATAGGACGGAAGAAACTGTCGAACGATTTCTTCGGTGCGCGTCAACGCGATGAGCGGGTTGACTACACGTTTATTTTCCCCTTTGAGCGGTTGATGAATCCACGTCTTCTGCTTCGATATGTGATAGATGCTGCGGTCGCCGTCGAGCCATTCGACCAGGTAAATATGCGATGGTCCGATGATGAGATGGCTCAGTTCGACCGTCGCCCCGTTCCATTCGACGACCGGACGATACATGAAGAAGTGTTGGTCGTTCCATTCGGATACCATCTTGCGATATCCGTATTCTCGCAAAAACGGCAACAACGGGACGTCCGCCTCGGTCGCCCCTTCACAGGCGTACTGCAGTTTTTGGATATGACGGCGGTTCGTGAGCAACGTCTGGAACTGCGACTCCGAGAGCGGTGTCGGTTCGAGCTCGATGCGTTCCGTACGGCGCCAAAATTTCCACCACGGGTTCTCAAACTCCATGATTTCGGGAGGATTCAACCGATTGGAATCGTGAAGACGACGCATGCGAGCGACATCGGACTCGACATACTCTTGAAAGCGATTGAACTGGTCGAGCATGTTTCGTTCATATTTAGATGTTACGTCAAAAATTTTAATCGGGATCGCCATGTGTCCTCCTCTGACCGCTGTAACGGAAATACTTCGACTGCCTCATAGGCAGGGGTATGGTTTGGATTGATTCGATAAAGTACGACCGTTTCAATCGGCTCCTCGATGGTAAACGTCGGGGCGATGTACGGGATTCGTGTGCCTATGTCCCACTTCTTCGCGAGTGTGACGTGGGGGACGAACGGTTTACGGTCGAGTGCTGGAATCTCTTCGGATAACTTTCGTCGAAGCGTCCCGGTAAGCGCCGTCAAGTCCACGGACGGTTCCGGGACGATCGTCAAGACACGCGGACGATCCGGTCTACCGAAGTGGTCGATTTGCTGGAACGTCAGCGCGAACGGGGCCGTCGACGTTGTCACTTCACGTGTGAGTTCTTTCACTGCCTCGACTTCATCATCGTCCAATGAACCGAGAAACTGAAGTGTCAAATGAAATTCCTCCGGACGATACGTCCGACGATACGAATAAAACGGCAAGATGTCCCGATGTACATGTTCGAACTTTTCGTCCTCGATGGGTAGCGCCAAAAAATAATGTGTCGACATGACCATCATCCTTTCACTCGAAAACGTCTCAGTCCAAAGAAGAGGACCGCTCCTACGATGCTGACCACCGTGTACATCCAAAATACACCGATGATGCTGTTATATTCAATGATAAATCCACTGAGGAGGTTGAATCCGGCCGTCGCTAGTCCTGACGTGATGGCCATATAGACGCCAATCGCCGTCGAGACGACGTTGCGGCTGACAAGGCTGCGGACAAATTGAAGTGCGACCGGAATCAATAATCCGACGACCAGTCCTTGAACGATGGCAAGAATCCAAACGACCCAAATCGGGGGCTCAAGTGCTAACCAGCCGTTGCGAAGCGCCGAAATCAAGGCGGCTCCCGCCAGCACGTTGACCGTACCTAGACGTGAGACGATTTGGTAAGCCACTTTCATGAATGGAATTTCGCATAATACCGCGACAAGGAACAGTGTCCCGACGAGCGTCGTTGAGCCTCCGATGCTCGTCACATAAATTCCGAAGTAATAGTTATTCGCGTAAATCGGGCCGAAGACGAGCATGCCCCCAATCAAAAAGGCGATGAACGGCCCATTCCAGACGGCCGACCATTGGAACGGGGCCGTCGTGTGCACTTGCTTCGGTTCCTGTTCAGATACGCTCCGCACGAACAGCGTACCGATTGCCAGCATGACCGCGCTGAGTAAAAACGTACTCGCGAGTCCCCATGTCGTGTCCGAGATGCGACCCATGACGAACACCGCAATCGCAAATCCGGCCGATCCAAACAGACGGATGGCCCCGTAGTCGATTTTGGCGCGTGACGTATACTCGAGTGTCATCATATCGACGAGCGGGATGTGTGCACATTGGAAGATGGACCAGGCGATCATCAATACAATAATCCATACGTAAGACGTCGCGAACAAAAACGTGAGCGATAAGGCAGCCGCCCCGAGCATTGCGATAATCAGCCAAGCCCGAACCCGCCCCGTTCGGTCGGCGAGCATGCCCCATAGCGGTTGGACACCGATTGAGAGGATCGGCATGATGGCGACGATTGTTCCGACCTGACCCGGAGACAAATCAAAACGTGACTGCGAGAAGAAAAGTGCCATGTAAGGAATGAGGGCTCCTTGGGCAAAGAAAATGGCGACGTAAATCGATTGAAACGATATTTTTTGTTGGTTCACAGTAAACTTCCTTCCTAACAGACAGAGAGCCGACCGAATCAGTCAGCTCTCACGGGTTATTATTTAGCGAGCTCATAAATCGCTTCCGCATAGATGGCGGCGGCGCGAAGTAAATCTTCAATTTCCATGTATTCATCGACTTGGTGGGCGACGTCTTTCGCTCCAGGGAACAGCGCCCCAAAAGCGACACCAGCCTCGAGCGAGCGCGCATACGTCCCTCCGCCGATGGCCATCAAGTGCGCTGACTCGCCGGTCTGACGCTCATAGACGCCTGCCAACGTTTTCACGAGCGGATGGTCTTCGGCCACATGGTGCGGCGGCATATGATGACGCGTCGACAGTTCGAACCCGAACGACAAGGCGATCTCTTTCAAGTTTTGCAACCGTTCCTCGAATTTCGCGGTGTATGGATAACGGATATTCACCGTCGCCGTCCGTTCGTCCCCTTGATAGCGGAACACGCCACCGTTAATCGTCAAATCACCCGTCTCATCACTCGCTTCGATACCGAGTGAAATCCCGCGTGAATCGGCGAACACGTGACGAATGAACTCGATGTAGCGCTCTCCTTGAATGTCGAGCGGGAGCGTCAACAAGAAGCCGGCGAGGACGTAGGCCGCGTTGACTCCGTTATCTGGTTCCATGGCGTGGGCGGCCACACCTTTCATCGTGAACGTATACGTCCCTTGGTCCCATGTGCACGTGCCGTCCGCTTCATATTTTTCGAGATACGCTTCAAACTTTTCTTCGAGAACGTCTTCTGTCTCGAGTACCGCTGTCGCAAAGTCCGGGACCATGTTCGGCCGTTCTCCGCTCACGAACGAGACCAAGTGATGTTTCGAGCCTGGCACCCGTTGAATTGGGAGCTGCTTCAAGACGCCATCGTATAGCCCCTTTTCAGCATTGATAATTGGAAAGTCAGCGTCCGGTGCGAAGCCATATGTCGGCATCGCCTCTTGTTTGAAGTATTCGCGGACACAACGCCATTCGCTCTCCTCGTCGCAACCTGCAATCAGGCGGACGCGTTTCGATAGCGGCAATCCAAGTTCCTTCACGATGCGCAGTCCGTAATAAGCAGCCATCGTCGGTCCTTTATCGTCATTGCTGCCACGGGCGAATATTTTCCCGTCGGCGATGGTAGGATTGAACGCCCCATACGTCCATCCCTCCCCAGCCGGCACCACGTCTAAGTGACAGAGGATGCCAACGATTTCTTCCCCTGACCCGTATTCTAAATGCCCCGCGTATCCGGCGACGTCTTTCGTAGCGAACCCGTCTCGCTCTCCGAGTGCAAACATGTAATCGAGAGCTCGGCGGACTTCAGGTCCAAACGGTTCGTTCGGGCCGGTCTTCGTCTCATCAAGCACGCTTGGGATTTGCAATAACCCTGTTAAATCTTCTAAAAATGCGTCTTTTCGTGCGTCGACTTCTTGTCTCCAATTCATATGGATCTCCCCTTTGCGAATGTTCTCTCCCTTATTAGTATATCCAAATGTTAGAAAGACGAACATTCATTTCGAAAATATTTTTTCGTTCGTCTTTTAGCCTTTTGTCTACGTCTTTACATATCCTTCATTCGATATTTACGTTCATAATCGTTTCTTTACATTTCGATTGTTCGTTCTTTTCCCTTGCAATTCTATGCAGGAGCGGTATACTAAAGGTGTAATTTTAGAAAATAACAATTTCATATTTCATTTGTCGTCCGTAGGTTTTGTCTTTCATCATTCTACGCATTGGGAGGTTATCCAATGAAAGGTTCAACAGATCGTATGCTAACCCGCATCAAGTCCATTTATTTGTTCATTAACGAAAGGGAATGCGTCACCACTTCTGAACTAGTAGAGGAGTTCGGGATCACATCACGCACCGTACAGCGTGATTTGAACGTGCTTGAATACAACAATCTGGTTGAAAGTCCGAGTCGCGGAACGTGGACATCATCAAAACGTTCGCTCAAGACGGCAAATTAAATAACAAGTTACGAGGGATTCCGGCAACGGGTCCCTTTTTTTGCGCCCAAAAAGGCACGTGTCGGCTGACACGTGCCTTCATTTCATGTGAAGAACAAGTCGACTTCTTCTTCGCTCAATTCCCGATACGCCCCGGGTTCGAGCGTCGGGTCGAGCTCGAGCTCGCCGATTTGGACCCGTTCGAGCTGCTCGACGTGTTTCCCGACCGCGGCAATCATCCGTTTTACTTGATGATACTTCCCTTCCGAGAGCGTCAGACGGACCGTCGAACGACGTCCGGATTTGCTGATGAGCTCAAGTCGGGCCGGTTTCGTCGTATAGCCGTCCTCAAGCTCGACACCCTCGGCGAAGTGACGGACATCGTCTGTCGTCATCTCCCCGTCAACTTCGGCGACATACACTTTGTCGACATGCTTACGCGGTGACATGAGCGCATGATTGAACGCCCCATCGTTTGTGAGAAGCAACAGACCGGTCGTGTCCTTGTCGAGACGTCCGACCGGGAACAACTCGTAATGGGCGTAGGACGGGTCAATCAAATCGACGACCGTCGATTCGACCTTATCCTCGGTCGCACTGATGACACCTGCCGGCTTGTTCATCATCAAGTAGACGAACGGTTTGTACTCGACGACCTCGCCTTGCACGGTCACCCGTTCCGTTTCAAGGTTGACTTGACGTTTCGCGTCTTTGACAGGTTGGTCATCGACACGGACAACCCCTTGTTTCAGTAAAATCTTGACGTCTTTGCGCGAACCGTATCCCATGTTCGCCAATAATTTATCAATTCGCATTAAGCTTTCCTCCGATACTGGAATCGTTTCCCTAATAGTTTTCCGGCCAAGTGGCTTCTCCAACCGAGATAGCCGTATACGACGAGACCGATTCCGAAACCGACGATCGTGGCAACGATATCATTGCCCCAACTCGGTTCATTCCGGAGCGTGACGAACAGCGAACCATACACGGCGATAAACATCGCGCCACCCATGGCAAACATGAGCATCGTCCGACGCAACAGTTGCTTATACGGAAACTGGAGCGCCCGTTGGATTTTCCAAACCATGAGGATAATCGCGACGATATAACCGGCGATCGTCGCATAACCAGCGCCGATCCCGCCGAGTGCATACACGAAAGGTACGTTGAGCACAGCTTTCGTGATGAGACCCATCGCCGTCGCGAAGATGGTGAAATATTGACGGTTGATCCCTTGCAGGATGGCCGCCGCCACCGAGTAATAAGCGAGGAAGAACGCACTCGGTGCGTAGTGGAGCAGGTAGACCCACCCTTCGCGGTCACCTGGGAACAACGTCCCGAACAACGGCTCCGCGAGCGCGACCAATCCGATGACGGCCGGGATGGTGACAAAGAACGATACTTGGAAAATATGGTTCACTTGATTGCGAACTTTGTTCATATCGCCGTGCGTGAACGATTTTGTCACGAGCGGGATGGTCGCCATCGACACACTCGCCGCAATCGATACCGGAATCAACACGATTTTATGGGCGTTCCCCGTCAAGAATCCGAACGCGGACGTCGCTTCGGCGACCGACTTCCCAGAGTTGAGCAACGTATTGACCATCGTCAACTGGTCGACGAACTGATAGAGCGGCGTCGACAGACCGACCATGACGATTGGAATCGAATAGCTGAGCAACTCGAGCAATAGTGATTTCATCGAACGGACCGGTGTGCCGGCCGGATTATCGGTTTGACGATGGATGTCTTTCCGTTTGCGCCAGTACATGGCGAGCACGACGATACTCCCAATCGCACCGATAAAGGCGCTGAACGTCGCAATCGTGACGGCGAGCACTTTCAAACCGTTCAACTCGGTCGTCGCCACGGCAGCGGTGCCACCGAGCGAGTCAGCGAGCGGACGAATGAGTGCCGAGTCCGAGAAGACGAATAAGACGAGCATCGTCCCACTGAGGAGGAACATGATGCGGACGATCTGTTCGATGACTTGGGAGATGGCCGTCGGGGCCATGTCCTGATGTCCTTGGAAATAGCCGCGCACCATACTCATCGCTGGGATGAGCAGGAGGGCGAAACTGACGCTACGCGTGACGAGCGTCAACGAGTCGATATATTGCTGATTGTTCTCCGAGTTGCGGACCATGAGTTCCGATAACCACGGTGCTGAGAAGAACAGTAATAAAAAAGCGACGACTCCGGTCACGAGCATCAGCTTCATCCCTTGACGGAACAAGCGCTGACTCGTGCCATATTCGCCGAGCGCATTATACTTGGCGATGAATTTCGATACGGCCACGGGAATCCCCGCCGTCGAAATGGCGATCATGAGCGCATAATAGGTGTACGCCGCCTGATAGAGCGTGACACCGGCAATCCCGACCATCGCTTGGAACGGGAACGTATAGAGCAGTCCGAGTGCACGTGAAATCAAATTTCCGGCTGACAGCAGCAGCGTGCCTTTGACGAAGGACTCTCGTCCTGAATCTTGTTTGACGCTTGATGACATGAGATACCTCCATCTATTGTTTCACAACTAATGTACCTAATTTTACAAAACGACCGTTTCTCATTATACTCTTACTGTTGCAGATAATAAAGTTACGAATTTGATTTGAAAGAGAAACGAGGGATACCATGATGAAAGATGTAATCGTCATCGGAGGAGGCCCAAGCGGTCTGATGGCGACCTATGCCGCCGCCAAAGCCGGAGCGAACACACTCCTAATTGATAAAGGTTCGAAGCTCGGACGCAAGCTCGCCATTTCTGGCGGAGGACGCTGTAACGTGACGAACCGCAAGCCCGTCGACGAGTTGATTCAATTCATCCCGGGGAACGGACGCTTCTTATATAGCGCCCTCGCCCAGTTCGACAACCAGTCGATTATCGACTTGTTCACCGGGTTCGGCATCCCGTTAAAAGAGGAAGATAACGGCCGGATGTTCCCGGTGACGGATAAAGCGCAAGACGTCGTCAACACGCTCCTCGGGGCCATCGACCAACTCGGTGTCGAGATTCGCAAAAATGCGAAAGTGAAGACGCTCCATTTTAATGAAGCAAATGAGTTCGAAGCGGTCGAACTCGAGGACGGAGAGCGGATCGAGGCCGGCGCTTGCGTCATCGCCGTCGGTGGACAATCCGTCCCTCACACCGGCTCGACCGGGGACGGCTATCCATGGGCCGAGAAAGCCGGCCATACGATCACCGAGCTGTTCCCGACTGAAGTACCGATTTTGTTGAACGATGCGTTCATCGGCACGAAACAGCTGCAAGGGCTGTCGCTCCGTGACGTCGCCCTCACCGTTCACGGCAAGAAAGGCAAGCCGATTAAGACACACCGTGGCGACATGATTTTCACGCATTTCGGGATTTCGGGTCCGATTGCCCTCCGGTGCAGTCAATATACGATTAAAGAACGCAAACGTAGCAAAGAGCGCGTCGTCGCCCTCTCGCTCGACTTGTTCCCGGACATGGCACGTGACGAGCTGTATCAAGAGCTTTGGAACCAAGTGCAAGACCAACCGAAGCGGGCCGTCAAGAACGTCTGGAAAGGATTTATCCCGGAGCGTATGCTCGACTTGTTGTTGGCCGACCTCGCGTTCGGCGAAGAGGACGCGAGCCAACTGAAGAAACAATCGGTCATCGATTTCGCGACCCGATTGAAGACGTTCGAGTTGCACGCCACCGGAACGCTCGATTTCGATAAAGCGTTCGTCACGGGCGGCGGCGTTTCCGTCAAAGAAATCGCCCCACAGACGATGATGTCGAAGAAAGCAGACGGCTTGTTCTTCGCCGGCGAAGTGCTCGATATTCACGGCTATACGGGTGGTTATAACATCACGGCCGCCTTCACGACCGGACACTGTGCCGGTTCACACGCGGCACAGTTCGCGGAACAGACGACCGTATAAACAAAGAGAGTCGATCGCACGTGCGATCGGCTCTCTTTTTAGTGTCACTGTTTTGCTTCAAGTTGACGTCTTACTTCCGCCTCGAGCTCTGGCTCGGGTGGCAACCAGCCTTCCGGCTTCATGACTTTATTGTCTGACGCACGGAGGATCGGCTTGCCGTCTGGTCCGAGCTTCGCCATATTGGCACGCTGCACGATTTCAAACAACGGAACCGGGTCGAGCCCGAGTTCGACGAAACTGCCCATCACGAAATAGAGGGCGTCCGTGAGCGCATCACCTTGTCCGACGAGGCGAGCGACGTCGTCCGTCGGCGGTGCGTCTTGGAGCGATTTTTGAACCGCCTGTTCGAATCCTTGTTGGAACGTGGCGACGGCAGCAAGGAATTCGTCTTCATTCCGTGCCGATTGATGTAAAAATTCGACGACAGCTTCTTCTGCCGTCCAGACCGAACGTTTGACAGCACGGTCTAAGCCGAGCGGTTGCGGTGCACTCGCCTCCGGGTGTCCGAACGTCTCGTGGAACTGGCGAACCTCTTCATAAAAGTAACGTTTGCTCATCTCATTCTCTCCTATCAGTCGACCGAGACGAAATCGTCAAGGTCGAACACATCTGGTCGCACGATGGCGAATATCTCATTGTCTTGCAGGAACATGCCGGTCGAGCCGTAGACGCGAGGTGTCACCATCTGCCCGTTCATCGTCCCTTCGTCCGGGTTGACCGTATAGAGGACGAGTTCTTCCGAATCGAGGACGTAAATGCGCCCTTGGCGTTCGACGAGGCCGACACCGCGGAAGTTCTCGAACTTCTGTTGAATCGAGGCGCTCATCCCTTCGGTCGTGAGCGGTTTTCTCGACTCGACAGCCCATTCCGTCTTCGGTTCCGCTACTGCTTCAGAGTCCGCTTCATCTGTCGTCGATGTCGAATCGTCGTCTGAATCGGTTTCCGTCGCTGTACCCGTTTCCGCCTCACTGTCGTCGACCGTCTCTTCCTCGAGCGTCCGCTCTTGGACGTACAACAGTTCTACATCCGGCGTGTCCTCCAAACGGCTCATGATAATCAATCGTTTCGTCTCTTCATCGTAACCGAGGCCGAACAACCGATCTGTCGAGGCGATTCCTTTAATCAATTTGCGTCGTTGTTCCGTCCAACGGCCTTCTACCCGCTCGATTGTCACGAGAACCCCGTTCGCCGTGACGGCATATATCTTGTCTTCGGAAATCATGCGCATGCCGATGAACTCGCCGAACCGATAGGGTTGCCCTTCGTTCTCCAATATGAGCGACGAATTCACGCGATTGGCGTTCCCGCTCACTTCGAAGAACTCTTTATTTTTCGTCAAGACAAGATACGATCCGATCGTGTCACTATAGTACACTTCATCAATCTCTTGAATCTGTTCAAGGGCATCGGTCGTATCGATGTCCTCCTCGTCCGGCGAGGCTTCGACGGGAGGTACCGAAGTCGATTGATGGCTCGTTTGAATATCGATTTTCTCAAACGTCGAGGCGATTTGGCTTTGGATGTCCTCGTCCGAAAAGACGAACACATAGCATAAAATCACACCGACGACGACGGCAAATAGCGTCGTATATAGTACGTATGAACGTTTCATGGACGTTTCGTCCCCTTTATATGCAGTATCGCCCTTTAGTGTAACAAACCCGACCCGAAAAGAAAACGACATGACGAAAAAGAAAGGAACGTGTGACAATGTCACACATTCCTTTGCTTATCCTACGACGATATTGACGAGTTTCCCTGGAACGACAATCACTTTGCGGACCGTCTTTCCTTCCGTGAACTCTTGAACGCGTTCGTTCGCAAGCGCATCGACCTCGAGCGCTTCTTTCGAAGCGTCGCGGGCCACGTGCATCTTCGCACGAAGCTTCCCGTTCACTTGGATGACGACTTCAATCGTGTCGCTGACGAGTTTCGACTCATCGAACGTCGGCCATGCCGCGTACGTCAAGTCTTCTGTCATGCCGAGACGTTCCCATAACTCTTCGGCCAAGTGTGGCGCGACTGGGGAGAGCATCTTGATGAAGTTGACCATCTCTTGTTTTGGAAGCGTGTCTTGTTTGTACGCCTCGTTGATGAAGACCATGAGTTGCGAGATCGCCGTGTTGAAACGGAGCGCCTCGTAGTCTTCTGTCACTTTCTTCACCGTCTGATGGTACGTCCGTTCGAAGTCGGCCGTCGGAGCGCCGTCCGTGAGCTCCGTCTGGTCGAACAAGCGCCAGACGCGGTCAAGGAAGCGACGAGCGCCGTCAAGGCCGTTCGTCGACCAAGCGATGGCTGCGTCGAGCGGTCCCATGAACATCTCGTAAAGGCGAAGCGTGTCAGCACCGTGCGATTTGATGATATCGTCCGGGTTGACGACGTTCCCTTTTGACTTCGACATCTTCTCGTTGTTCTCACCGAGAATCATCCCTTGGTTATAGAGCTTTTGGAATGGCTCGTTCGTTGGAACGATGCCGATATCATAGAGCACTTTATGCCAGAAGCGAGCGTAGAGCAAGTGTAGGACCGCGTGCTCCGTACCACCAATATATAAGTCGACCGGAAGCCAACGCTTCAACTTCTCTGGATCCGCGATCATGTCTTCATTGTGCGGATCGATGAAGCGAATGTAGTACCAGCAGCTACCGGCCCATTGTGGCATCGTGTTCGTCTCGCGCCGCCCCTTCTCACCTGTCACAGGATCCGTGTACATCAACCACTCGTCGGCGTTCGCAAGCGGTGATTCTCCCGTACCCGACGGCTTGATTTCATCGATAATCGGGAGTTCGAGCGGAAGCTCTTCAATCGCAACGGTCTTGAGCGTACCGTCTTCCATATGAATGATTGGAATCGGCTCGCCCCAATAGCGTTGACGGCTGAACAACCAATCGCGGAGACGATACGTCGTCTTCGCACGGCCAGTGCCGGCGAGTTCGAGTTCTTCGATGATTTTGGCGATCGCGTCGGCTTTATTGAGGCCGTCCAAGCTGCCTGAGTTGACGTGGACGCCGTCCTCGACGTAAGCCGCCTCATCCAAGTTGCCGCCTGTGACGACTTCACGGATCGGAAGGTCGAACGTCTTCGCGAACTCATAGTCGCGCTCATCATGTCCAGGTACGGCCATGACCGCGCCCGTGCCGTATGTCGACAACACGTAGTCAGCGATCCAAATCGGAAGCTTCTCCCCGTTGACCGGGTTGATGGCGTAAGCGCCGGTAAATACACCCGTCTTCTCTTTGGCGAGATCGGTCCGTTCGAGGTCTGTCTTTTTCGAGACTTCTTCGACGTACGCTTCAATGGCGACGACTTGTTCCGGTGTCGCGATTGCTTTCACGAATGGGTGCTCCGGTGCGAGCGTGACGTATGTCGCGCCGTAAAGTGTGTCCGGACGTGTTGTGAACACCGTCACGACTTTATCGTGACCGTCGACTTTGAAATCGACTTCAGCCCCGACCGACTTGCCGATCCAGTTGCGTTGCATCTCTTTAACGCTGTCTGGCCAGTCAAGCCCTTCTAAATCATCGAGCAAGCGCTCGGCGTATTCCGTGATGCGAAGCACCCACTGTTTCATCGGCACACGGTAAACCGGATGGCTTCCCCGCTCCGACAATCCGTCGATGACTTCTTCGTTGGCGAGTACCGTCCCGAGGGCCGGGCACCAGTTGACGGCGACTTCGTCGACGTAGGCGAGTCCGCGGTCATGGAGTTGTGTGAAGATCCATTGCGTCCACTTGTAGTATTTCGGGTCGGTCGTGCTGATTTCACGATCCCAATCGTATGAGAAACCGAGCTCTTTCAATTGGCGGCGGAATGTGCCGATGTTGCGCTCTGTGAACTCGCGCGGGTCGTTCCCTGTGTCGAGGGCATATTGCTCGGCCGGAAGACCGAACGCGTCCCACCCCATTGGATGGAGGACGTTGAAGCCTTGCATCCGTTTCATACGCGCGATGATGTCCGTCGCCGTGTAACCTTCCGGATGACCGACGTGAAGTCCGGCTCCTGACGGATAAGGGAACATGTCAAGGACGTAGAAACACTCCTTGTCCGGGTCTTCTGTCGTCCGGAATGCATCTTTCTCGTCCCAACGCTTTTGCCATTTCGGCTCGATGTCTTGATGTTTAAAATAGTCCAACATTCATCCTCCTCTGCATAATAAAAAGCCTTCCGCCCCGGTAATGGGACGAAAGGCTTGAAAGCTTTCCGCGGTACCACCCATGTTGCATTTCTGCCACTTGAGACGCCGGTAACGAGGCGTAACTCCGGTTCACCCTACTGTTCGTTCAGGCGAACTGCTCCAAGGCGAGTTCTCGCGGTCCATATACCGGTTCACACCACCCACCGGCTCTCTACAAATACAGACGTCACGATACTATTCCTTATCAACGCAATTTTTATCTCACCTCTTCATTCTAGCGCAAGATAAAAATCTACGTCAACGTCAACTTATCTTTACGTCTTAATTTGTTTCAACGTCGAGATCGTTTTGACCGCGAAGAAGGCAATCAACCCGAAGCCGACCTTGTTTATCAAATCGGCGACGTTATAGATGAGTTCTCTCACCAATTGGACTTCGACACCGGTCGCAAACAACGTGACCGCATAGCCAATCGGATAAATCGCCCACCCGATCAAAATGAACAAACGCATGTTGAGGAGCGCTTTCCGAATTGGGGCTGGAGACGATTCGGCCGCCTTCGTGACGTTCGTGAACAACAGATAGATGATATAGATCCAAGCCAAACAACCGACGAGATAGCCCCATAATCCAAGCTGGGTGAAGCCGCCATTCAAATTAATCGAAGACTCTCCAAGGTAACCAGCCACGATCATGATGATGTCGGCGACAATCAACTTCGTCAACAGACCAGTCTTCATCTTTCCTTTTAGACTGAGCAAGAGTGGGAACTTCACAAGTAGAAGCGGTGTCGTCACAAGCCAATCGATATACCGAATCTCCGTCGGGAATCCAGTGATTTCCGATAACAGACCCGAATCGCCAACCGCGTCCTTCATAAAGTAATAATGAATCGCCGCGACGAACGTGACTAAGGCGGCAACGGTGGCGACAGACCGATATTCTGGATCAAGACTATTCCGTTCGACTAGAAAGTAGAGCGTAGCGGCTGCCATTCCGACAAATCCGACCCAAAACATATATTGGGTCGCGAGCACGAGCAAATTGACCTCTTCGTTCATGGTGTACATCTCCTCATTGCTGAAACAGGAAACGACGGAACGATTATGTGAAAGAATCCTTTGTCTTCATTTTATATTCGCGAATTAGTCTTCGCCTGATTTAGATATGCAGCCGATGTGCAAATCGAATCAAGTTTGAACATTCAGTGTCCGAATTTTAATGAAGAAGACGAGTGCGGTCAGAATGAGCACGAGCAACAGTCCGAACACAGCATTCATACCGAGTAAATCAAACGTAAGTCCTGAGAGCGTCGGACCAATCATCCGTCCGACCGAGGCCGCGATATTGACGAGCCCTTGGAACTGCCCTGCTTTCCCCGGAGGTGCAAGTTTCGCGGCAATCGTCGGGACCGCCGGCCAAATGAACATTTCCCCGATCGTCATGACAATCATCGCGACCATAAACATCGTGAAACCGCCCGCGAACGGGACAATGACGAAAGCTGCGAGGAAGATGACAGCACCGACGACCAATTGTTTCTTCAAATCGTCTTCAAAATAGCGAAGCGCGCGGTTGAGGAGCGGTTGAGCGAACACGATTAATGCACCGTTCACCGTCCAAAGGAGCGAATACTGGCTGATCGTCACGCCGAGGTCTTTCGAATGGACGGCGATCGTGCCTTGCCATTGCACGTAAACGAACCAAAGCGCCGCGTAACCGATGGCGACGAACCACATCGATTTCATCGTCGCGCCGGACAACGTCGTCGCCGCAGCCTCAAGCTGCGACTGGACGACCGGACGTGCCGGGTCTTTCAAATAACGGAGCCCGAACAAGAGAACGACGACAAACAAGACCGATAAGAAGAAGTTGGCGTAGAAAATCAACTCGATATCGATACGCGCGATCTGTCCGCTCATCGCTGTCCCGAGGGCGACCCCAACGTTTTGGGCGACGTAAATCGCGTTGAACGAACGTCGTCCCCCTTCCGGCCAGATCAAGCCAGCAAAAGCGTATACTGTCGGGAAGACGAGTCCACCGGAAAATCCGATTAAGCCGAGCCAAGCCAAGTAGCCGAGGAACGTGGCGTGGAACAACAAGAAACCGAGCGAGCTCGCGAGCAATAGGCCGACCGAGAGGATGAGCGTCCGCTTCCCGCCGATCCGGTCAAACAGCGTCCCCCCGATGTAGTTCCCGGCAATGGCGAGCGCCGAGTTAACGAGCAGCGCCACCCCTGCGAGCGTCATCGACTCGCCTAAATATCCATTTATATAGAGTGTGTTAAATGGCCATAAAAAAGACGCCGCCGTCGTATTGAGCGCCATCGCGATGACCAAAATCCATACCGAAATCGGCATTTTGTTGTTCATACCAGTTACTCCTTTCCTACCCGTTAAACGATAAAAATTCGGCACGACGGCCGAATCAAAAATAAGTCCTCCTCCAAGCTAACGGAACGCCTCATAACTGTCAAGAAAAATTACTTATTATGAAATAACGGTGACTTATCTTTGTGATAGCATGAGCAAAGAAGGAGAGGATATTCATGCAACATCCGTTTGGCGAAGCCAGATATCACAAATTAAATGAAGCATATCGCCGCGAGTTCGGCGGGAAAGTGTTCAAAGTACCGCTCGACGGGGGCTTCACTTGTCCGAACCGGGACGGGCTCGTCTCGAAGGGCGGGTGTACGTTCTGCTCGGATGACGGAAGTGGCGACTTCGCAGGCAATGCCTGTGATCCGATTTCGGTCCAATTCGCCGAAGTGAAGGCGCGGCTGCACCGAAAATGGAAACACGCCAGTTACATCGCCTACTTCCAAGCGTTCAGCAACACGTATGCCCCCGTCTCCCGGCTCCAGGAATTATTCGAGCCCGCCCTTGAGGAAGACGGTGTCGTCGGTCTATCGATTGCGACCCGACCGGACTGTCTGCCAGACGACGTCGTCGACTATCTCGCCGAGTTGAATGAACGGACGTCACTCACGGTCGAACTCGGCCTGCAGACGATTCACGATGCGACGGCGAGGAAAATCAATCGTGGTCACGACTACAAGACGTTTTTGGAAGGACTCGACAAACTCCGGCGACGCCAAATCAGCGTCGTGGTCCATATCATTAACGGCCTGCCGGGCGAGACGACAAAGATGATGCTCGACACGGCGCGAGAAGTTGCTAAAATGGACGTACAAGGAATCAAGATTCATTTGCTCCACGTCTTGAAACAGACACCGCTCGCCAGACAATACGAAAAAGGACTGCTCGAGCTCATGGACGAGGCGACTTACGTCTCGCTCGTCTGCGATCAATTGGAAGTATTGCCGCCCGAGATCGTCATCCATCGTCTGACTGGTGACGGACCACCCGATCTGTTGATTGGTCCGACGTGGAGCCGGCACAAGATGGCTGTCTTGAACGCCATCGATGCCGAATTAATGCGTCGTGATTCTTTCCAAGGAAAAAAGAAGGATGAGAGCCATGGGATTAATGAGAGTCTTACCGTTCGCGAAATACCTACTTCGTGAACACGTCACACCTGGTGCCGTCGCCATCGATATGACGGCCGGCAACGGGCACGATACATTGTTTTTAGCCGAACTCGTCGAGGAGACGGGACACGTCTACGCGTTCGACGTTCAAGCAGCGGCGGTCGAGGCGACACGTACTCGCATCGAGGAAGCAGCATTGACGGACCGCGTCACTGTCATCCACGATAGCCATGACACGGTCCGAGACATTGTGGCGGACGAGACACGCCCAATCACAGCGGCCGTGTTCAATCTCGGCTATTTACCGGGAAGCGACAAGTCGGTCACGACGACCGGCAATACGACCATCGACGCCCTCGAGCAACTGCTCGATGTCATGGCCGTCGGCGGCGTCATCGTCGTCGTCATCTATCACGGCCATGAGAGCGGCAAAGTCGAGCGCGACGAAGTGCTAGCCTATGTCGAATCAATCGATCAAAAACGGGCCGGCGTCCTCCGTTACGGCTTCATCAATCAAATCAATCATCCCCCGTTCATCGTGGCGATTGAAAAACGAGCATAAAAAAACGAGGCTGGGACATAACTAGCCAGTTCTAAAGTATTTCAATCAAAAAGAGGGGTCCGGTCACCGATTTTCGGTGACCGGACCCCTTCTTTGTACTTCGGGCGACAACGGTGGCGATGAACTTCCGCAG